>JBIKRC010000096.1:0-7005 GCA_044349375.1 Limnohabitans sp. | reverse complement strand
TTTGGCGTGTGCGCCGATTCCCGGCTTTTTGATGGACATGGTCGATGCAGGCGGTTTGCTGCCCCTGCTCAAACAAAAACAACAAGGATGAACCCGATGGTTTCAGCTTCACAAACACCCGCTGCCATGGACCCCGTGACCCTGGCCGTACTGCGCGGCCGACTCGAACAAATCGCCGACGAGATGGACGCGACGCTCTACCGCAGCGCCTTCAACCCCATCATTGCCGAGGCACACGATGCGTGCCACGGTCTGTACGACGCCATCACCGGCGACACCCTGATCCAGGGCAAGTCGGGCCTGCCCGTGTTTGTGGGGGCCATGGCTTTTGCCGTGCGCGCCGCCATGCGCGTGGCGGCTGAGCGCGGCGGCATGCAGCCAGGAGATGTGTGGTTGTTCAACGACCCCTACGAAGGCGGCACCCACGCCAACGACTTCAAGCTGGTCAAGCCCTGCTTTCGCAACGGGCAGCTGTATTGCTTTTTGGCCTCGGCTGCGCATTGGCACGATGTAGGCGGTGCGGTGCCCGGCAACTACAACCCAGCGGCGACTGAGTGCTGGCAAGAAGCGGTGCAGATTCCGCCGGTGCGCATCATGCGCGCGGGCGTGCTCGACGACGATGTGCTGGCCATCTTGCGCGCCAACACCCGCTTGCCTGACAGCCTGTGGGGCGACCTGAACGGCCAGCTGGCCTCGCTCGAATTGGGTGCTCGCCGCTTGGATGGCCTGCTGGACGAATACGGCGACGCCAAAGTGGCTCAGGCGCTGGTGGAGCTGCGCACGCGCGCCGTGCGCCTGATGCGCTCGCACATCACCAGCCTGCCCGATGGCCGCTACAGCTTTGAAGACGTGCTGGACAACGACGGCGTGAAAGACGAGCTGCTGACGATTGCGCTCGACATGACCGTGGCCGGTGACCGCTTGACGCTGGACTTTTCCCGCACCTCGGCTCAGTGCGCGGGTCCGGTGAACATCTCGCGTGCCACAGCCGTGGCCGCTTGTTATGTGGCTTTGAAGCATGTGTTCCCCGATGTGCCGGCCAACGCAGGTGTGCTCGATGCAGTGGACTTCGTCATCCCCGACGGCCTGGTCATCAGCGCGTCTCGGCCGCGTCCGGTGGGCGGCTACACCGAAACGATTTTGCGCATGATCGACGTGATCTTCAGCGCCACGGCCTTGGCCGATCCGCAGCGGGCGGTGGCCCATGCCTACGGCACCATCAACGCCTTGTCGATTGCAGGGCACCGCACGGATGACAAACGCAAAGGCCAACGCTGGGTGATGTTCAGCTTTTTTGGTGGCGGGCATGGTGGCCATTCGGATGGTGATGGCCTCTCTCACGGCAATGCGCCGATTTCGACCGCCACCATTCCCCCAATGGAAATTCTCGAAGCGGCCTACCCGGTGCGCTTCACCCAGTGGGCTTTGCGCCCCGGCTCGGGCGGCGATGGCCAGCACCGGGGCGGCTTGGGTGCGATCTATGAGATCGAGTTGCTCGAAGACAGTGCCGAGGCTTTCATCTTTGGCGAGCGCGGCAAGTCGGCCCCCAAGGGCATTCATGGCGGTCAGCCTGCTTTACCCAACGTGTTCGAGTACTGCCAGAACGGGGAGTGGAAGACACCACCGATGGTGTCGAAGATGCTTGGTATTCAATTGAAAAAAGGCGACCGTGTGCGCCTGCAAACACCCGGTGGTGGCGGCTGGGGCAACCCGGCAGACCGGTCAGAACAAGACCGTGCCAAGGACATCGCACTCGGTTATACCCAAGAACGCAAGGAACAAGCATGAGCGAGCAGTCTGTGAATCAACCGCATTGGGTGGTGGGCGTGGACGTGGGCGGGACGTTCACCGACCTGTTTGTGTTGGATGAAAAAACCGGCCAGGCCCGCATCGTGAAAGTGCCTTCGACCCGGGGTGAAGAAGCTCGGGGTTTCATGAACGGCATCGCCAAAGTGACCGGCGTGACCGGTGACGAAGGCGCCAAAGACATCGCCACCATCGTGCATGGCACCACCGTGGGCACCAACGCTTTGCTGGAGCGCAAGATCGCCCGCACCGGCATCATCACCACACGCGGCTTTCGCGATGTGCTGGAGATGCGCCGCCGCGACCGCCCGCAAACTTGGGGCCTGCGCGGCAGCTACACGCCCGTGGTGCCGCGTGCCTGGCGTCTGGAGGTGGACGAGCGTGTGCTGGCCGATGGCCAGTTGCACACACCCGTGAATCTGGACCAGGTTCGCGAGCAAGCCCGCACCCTGCTGGCCGAAGGCTGCGAGGCCGTGTGTGTGTTCTTTGTGCACGCCTATGCCAACCCCGGCAACGAACAAGCCGCAGTGGCCGCTGTGCGCGAGATCTGGCCCAACAGCTATGTGACGGCGGCCAGCGAAGTTCTGCCCGAAATCCGCGAGTTCGAGCGCTGCTCGACGGCCACCCTGAATGCGGCTTTGCAGCCCGTGGTGGGCGGCTATTTGCAGCGGCTGGATGGCGATTTGCGTGCCCAAGGCTTTGGCGGTGAATTGCTGATCGTGCAAAGCAATGGCGGCGTGATGTCGCGCCAGACCGCTTGTGATGTGCCGGTGCGAACCGCGCTGTCAGGCCCCGCGGCGGGCGTGATGGCCTGCGCCGAAATCGCCCGCGCTTCGGGCTTTGAAAACGTCATCACCGGCGACATCGGCGGCACCTCGTTTGACGTCTCGCTGGTGGCCGGTGGCGAGGCGGCGCTGTCCGCGCAAACCTCCATTGAGTTTGGCTTGGTGGTGCGCTCGCCCATGATCCAGATCGAGACCATCGGTGCCGGGGGCGGCTCGATCGCCTCGGTCGATGCGGGCGGCATGCTGCAAGTGGGCCCCGAGTCGGCGGGCAGCATCCCCGGCCCGGCTTGCTATGGGCGTGGCAACACCCGCCCCACGGTGACCGACGCCAATGTGCTGTTGGGCCGCATCGCCGCCGACCGGCCTTTGGGCGGCGGCTTGCTGCAAGCGCTCGATTCGGGCTTGTCCGAACAAGCCATTGCCCAGCATGTGGCCGAGCCTTTGGGTTTGACGGCGCTGGCCGCAGCCGAGGCGATCTTGACGGTGGCGAATGCCCGCATGGCCGGCGCGATCCGCGTGGTGTCGATTGAGCGCGGGCATGACCCACGCCAGTTTGCTTACATGCCGTTTGGCGGTGGCGGCGGTCTGCATGTGTGCGCCATGATGCGCGAGGTGGGCGTGACCACCGGCATCGTGCCGCGTTACCCGGGCGTCACGTCGGCGCTGGGTTGCGTGATGGCCGACATGCGCCACGACGCGGTGCAGACCCTGAACGTGGCTTTGGCCGATGTGGCTTGGCCTGCTTTGTTGCAACGCTTGGACACATTGGCAGAGGCTTGCCAGGTGCGTTTGGATTCTGCGGGTGTGAACTTTGTGCGGGTCGATGAAGTCATCAGCTTTGACATGCTCTACATGGGCCAGACCCACACGCTGCAAGTGCCCGTGAAGCGTGAAGCTTTGAATGCTGTCGGTTTGTTGGCCGCGTTTGAAGCGGCTTACCAGCACGCCTTTGGCCGTGTGCTGCAAGGCCCGGTGATCCGCGTGATGAACCTGCGCTATGCGCGCATCGGGCGTCGTCCCAAGTTTGACTTGGCGGTGCTGGCCCCGCAAGGCGAGGGCCGCACGGCCCCGGTGGGCGAGCAGCAGGTTTACCACCAGGGCCAATGGTGGACAGCCCAGCGCTACGAGCGCCTGAGCCTGCCCGTGGGCACCGTGGTGCAAGGCCCGGCGATTTTGGAGCAACCCGACACCACGGTGTGGTTGGAGCCGGGCTTTGAAGGACGGGTCGACACATTGGGCAACTTGTTGGTGGAGCGCACAGCATGAACTTGAAGAACGCGAAATTGGGCATGGTCATTGTCGACCTGCAAAACGATTTTCTGGCCCCTGACGGGGCTTATGCACGGGGCAACACCCTGAGTGCCGAAGCGGTGAAGTTGCCTGAGCGCATGGCCCCGGTGGCACGCGCCATCAAAAGCCGTGGCGGCCTGGTCACGGCCAGCCTGTTCACCCTGTGGCCCGACGCGCAGGGCGAGCCGATGATCTCGGCGCACCTCAAAGAGCGCCGCCCGTTTTTGCGCAAGGGTGACTTTGCGCCCGGCAGCCGAGGGCAGGCCAATGTGGATGTGTTGGCTCCGCTGGTGGATGTGTCGGTGTTCAAGGTGGCGTATTCGGCCTTCTTCAACACGCAGCTCGACTGGGTGCTCAAAAAATCGGGCATCGACACGCTGGTGGTCTGCGGCATCGTGACCAACGGTGGCGTGGCCAGCACGGTACGCGATGCCCATGTGCGCGATTACCACGCGATTGTGTTGTCGGACGGTTGCGCCGCCTTCAGCGAGGCCGCGCACCAGGCGGCGCTGGCCGACATGGCCTCGGTGGGCGAGGTGATGGACAGCGCCACTTTCTTGAAGCAACTGGGCTGAAGCCATGAGCGCGCCTTTGCCGCAAGTTCGACCGGTCGTCGAACTGCAAGCCGACGATCACACACCCGTGGTGATTGTGGGCGCTGGTGCTTGTGGGCTCACAGCAGCGCTGGCTTTGCACCGTTTGGGCGTGGACTGTGTGGTGTTGGAGCGCGACGCCTTTGCCGCAGGCTCCACCGCTTTGTCTTCGGGCTTCATCCCGGCCCCGTGCACGCAGGCGCAACAGGCGCAAGGCATCACCGACAGCGTGGCGCAGTTTGCTGCTGACATTCAAGCCAAGGCCCACGGTCAGGCCGCGCCGCATTTGGTGCAAGCCTATGCCCAGCACATCGGCCCCGCCATGGACGCCGTGGCCCAACACCACGGCCTGCCCTGGCAGGTGCTGGACAACTTTTTGTACCCCGGCCACAGCGCCCACCGCATGCACGCCGTGCCCGAAAAAACCGGCGCTGGTCTGATGAGCCGTTTGCAAGCTGCGGCCGATGCCGCTGGTGTGGTGGTGCTCACACAAGCGCAAGTGACCGAGCTGTGGGCCGACGATGCGCAGCGCATCCACGGTGTGGGTTTTGTAAGGCCCGACGGCCAGACCGAGCGCATCCGCTGCGATGCAGTGCTGCTGGCTTGCAATGGCTTTGGCGGGGCCACAGCCATGGTGCAAGACCTGCTGCCCGAAATGGCTGAAGCCACCTATGCCGGCCATGTGGGCAACGACGGCAGCGCGATCGCCTGGGGCCAACAGCTGGGCGCACGCCTGGCCG
The DNA here is from genome assembly GCA_044349375.1 of Limnohabitans sp. Taxonomy (GTDB): domain Bacteria; phylum Pseudomonadota; class Gammaproteobacteria; order Burkholderiales; family Burkholderiaceae_C; genus Limnohabitans_A. The sequence goes on along the minus strand of JBIKRC010000096.1, from coordinate 1,791 downwards.
ACTTGGGCGCCTACCAAGGCCACGGCTCCTGGGCGGTTCCGCAAGGCGCTTTGATCTCGTGGGCGCTGATGATGGAAGGCGGCGTGCAGATCAACGCCCAAGGCCAGCGCTTTCACGACGAAACCCAGGGCTACTCCGAGGCGGCGGTGCATGTGTTGGCGCAGCCGGGTGGTGTGGCTTGGAATGTGTTCGACGATTCACTGCTGGCGTTTGCGCAAGCGTTTCCGGACTTTGTGTCTGCGCAAGGCGCAGGCGCGGTGCAGCATGCGGCAGATGCGAATGCACTGGCGCAACTGATTGGCTGCCCCCATGATGACTTGCACGCCACTTTGAGCGCAGTGCAGCCCGGCACAGACCCGGCCACCGGTCGCACGTTCAAGCGCGCTCTGCAAGCCCCTTTCCATGCCATCAAAGTCACCGGTGCCTTGTTCCATACACAAGGCGGTCTCGACATCGACGCGCAAGCCCGCGTCCTGCGCCAAGACGGCACGCCTTTGCCCAATTTGCTGGCCGCTGGCGGCGCGGCGCGGGGTGTGTCGGGCCAAGAAGTCTGGGGCTATTTGTCGGGCAACGGTTTGCTCAGCGCCATCGCGGGCGGGCACATGGCGGCGCACACCGTACAACAACTTTTGAAGGACACGCCATGAGTCAGCGTCACAATTTGGCCCAGCGCCTGCAGCAACCGCAGGCCTTGCTGGCCCCTGGTGTGTACGACGCACTCACCGCGCTGGTGGCGCAGCAGGCGGGCTTTGAGGCGCTCTATTTGTCCGGTGCTTCGATTGCCTACACCCGCCTGGGCCGCTCCGACATCGGCCTGACGACGGCCACCGAAGTGGCGCAGACCCTGGCGCACATCACCGACCGGGTGAATATTCCGGTGATCGTGGACGCCGACACCGGCTTTGGCAACGCGCTCAACACGCAACGCTCTGTGCGTGATTTTGAGCGTGCCGGGGCGGCGATGATCCAGATCGAAGACCAGACTTTCCCCAAGCGTTGCGGGCACTTGGATGGCAAGGGTGTGGTGCCGGTGGCCGAGATGCAAGGCAAACTGCGTGCCGCACTCGATGCACGCCATGACAAAAACACCCTGATCCTGGCGCGCACCGATGCGGTCGCCGTTGAGGGTTTGGACGCCGCGCTGGAGCGCGCCGAGCGTTACCTGGAATGTGGCGTGGATGCCTTGTTCATCGAAGCTTTGCGTTCGGACGAGCAGATGAACCGCGCCTGCGCGCAGTTCGCCAAGCGTGTGCCCTTGCTGGCCAACATGGTCGAGGGTGGCAAAACGCCGGTGCAAAGCGCGGCCGAGCTGGGCGAGCGGGGCTTCAAGATTGTGATCTTTCCCGGCGGCACGGCGAGGGCGGTGGCCCACACCCTGCAAGGCTATTACGCCAGCTTGCACACGCACCAGACCACGCGGCCCTGGCAAGAAAAAATGCTGGACTTTGATGGCCTGAACGCGGTCATTGAAACACCGCAATTGCTGGCGCTGGGTCAGCGTTATGAAAGCGGTGACAAGGCATGACGCCCAACATTGTTTTGCGCGGCCTGCAAGTGGGTGACATTGGCTGGGTGGCGCATCGTCAAGGCATGTTGTATGCGCAGGAATACGGCTGGGATGGCACCTTCGAGGCCTTGGTGGCCGAGATCGCGGCGCAGTTTGTGAAAAACTTTGACCCGGAAAAAGAAAACGCATGGATTGCGGAGTGCGACGGCCGGGTGGTGGGTTCGGCGTTTGTGGTCAAGGTCTCTGACACCGAGGCCAAGCTGCGCTTGCTGTATGTGGAGCCC
>JBIKRC010000095.1:0-7049 GCA_044349375.1 Limnohabitans sp. | reverse complement strand
TGGGTTTTGGCCGGGCGAGAGACCCAATGCCAATGGAGGATGCTGAAAGCTTGCTACAGTTACGGCCTGCAAGTCCACAAAAACACGGTGCTGTTGCACCAACAACCCGTATTCTCGTGTGAACCGCTTCCAACTGGAAATACGGAAATTCTATATCCGTATAACCAGCGCTTCTTAAGATACATCAAGGCTGACAATCACCATGGCACGCAACGTTCAATGCATCAAACTCGGCAAAGAAGCAGAGGGTCTGGATTTTCCGCCCTACCCCGGCGAGCTGGGCAAGCGCATCTGGGAAGGCGTGAGCAAGCAGGCCTGGGCTGATTGGCTCAAGCACCAGACCATGCTGGTCAATGAAAACCGCCTGAACCTGGCCGATTTGCGCGCCCGCCAATACCTGGCCCGCCAGATGGAAAACCATTTCTTTGGCGATGGCGCAGACGCTGCTCAGGGCTATGTGCCCCCTGCTGCCAGCTGATGCCCAGCGGAACTTGACTCCCTATCTTTGAACCCTTGAGCTCCGCTTGCGAGACTCGCCAAGCGCTGGTCATAGGCGCTGGCTTGTCAGGTTCGGCCGTGGCCTACAGCTTGGCTGTGCGCGGCTGGTCGGTCACGGTGCTGGACCAGGCACCAGGCGTCGGAGCTGGCGCCTCGGGCTTACCTGCGGGTTTGGCCGCGCCCCACGTTTCACCGGACGACAACGTGCTCTCGCGCATCACGCGTGCGGGGGTGCAGGCCACGCTGCAACGCGCACAGGCACTTTTGCAAAGCGGCACCGATTGGGCGCTGACCGGCGTTCTGGAACACAACCTGGCGGGCAAACGCCGCCTGCCCTCGGACACCTCCGATCACCACAGCGCCCCGGCCAGCGCAGCGCAAATTGCCGCCGCGGGCTTGCCGCCCGATACGCCCGCGCTCTGGCATGCGCAGGCGGGCTGGATTCGGCCCCAGCAACTGGTGGCCGCGCAACTCCAAACACCGGGTGTTCAGGTGCGGTGGTCGCAAGCCGTGCACACCATCGAACGGCGCGGCCAGACTTGGGCCGTGCTGAACGCGCAGGGGCACACCTTGGCCCAGGCGCCCTGGCTGGTGGTGGCCAGCGCTTTTGACAGCTTGGCTTTGCTGCAGCCCTTGCCCGGCTTTGCGGTGCCTTTGAATCCTCTGCGCGGGCAAGTCAGCTTTGGCCACATGGCCGACTTGACCGACGCCCAGCGCCAGCGGCTGCCACCTTTTCCGGTCAACGGCCACGGCAGCTTCATCAGCGGCGTGCCCACGCCCGATGGGCCGCCGGGCTGGTTCATCGGCTCCACTTTTGAGCGCGACTGCTCGCTGTCGCCCGTGCGGGCTGAGGACCACCTCGCCAACCGGCTGCGCTTGGCCACGCTCTTGCCGGCCTTGGGCGAGGCCATGGCCACCCAATTCGGGCCGGACCGAGTCCACGGCTGGGCTGGATTGCGCTGCACCTTGCCCAACCGCTTGCCGGCGGTCGGGCCCATCGACCGTCTGCGTTTGCCGGGCCTGTGTCTGAGCACGGGGATGGGCGCTCGCGGCATCAGCCTGGCCGTGCTGTGCGGCGAACTCACCGCTGCCTGGATGAACCAGGAAGCCCTGCCCTTGCCCGAGGCTTTGGCCAAACATTTGGCGGCCGAGCGCTTTGCGGCCGTTTGAAGGGCTGGATTTCAAGCCACTGCAGCTTGCATTTGACCGCCCTTGGCCGTCGCCCTGACCTCACCAAGTCGAATTCCACGCATTTTTCAATTTGCTTGAAATTCAACTTCCAAATTATCATTTGTAGCAATACCCTGTACAAAGTCAGTCACATCATTCAATATCCGTGCTCATTGCCACGTTCTCAGGCTTCGACAAGTCTGGCCAGCGGCTAAATTTTCAGGAGCTCCCATGGCCCAACTGTCTTTTTCCAGGTATTTGCCTTGGTTGGTGATGGCCCCCGCCGCGCTGGTAGCACTGCCCTATTCGATCTGGGTCAGCGGTGGTTTTGGACTGCTGTTTGTGCTGGGCTGCATCGATTACGCCCAAACCCGACAAGCGGTGCGACGCAACTACCCGCTCACGGGTCGCATCCGATACGGTCTGGAGTACATTCGCCCGGAAATCCGGCAGTATTTTCTGGAAAACGACGAGGAAAAACTGCCCTTTTCACGAAGCCAACGCGCCATGGTCTATGCCCGCTCCAAGGTGCAAAACGACAAGCGCGGCTTTGGCAGCATCAAGGACATGTACAACGCGCAAACCGAGTGGATCACGCATTCGATGCAACCGACTCACCTGGACCCGGCCGGCTTCAGGGTCATGGTGGGCGCACACCAATGCCAGCAGCCATACGCGCTGTCCTTGCTCAACATTTCCGGCATGAGCTTTGGGGCCTTGTCACCCAATGCCGTCAAGGCCCTGAACAAGGGCGCGGCCATGGGGCAATTCGCGCACGACACCGGCGAGGGCAGCATCTCCTTGCACCACCGCGAACCCGGGGGCGATCTGATTTGGCAGATTGCCTCGGGTTATTTTGGTTGCCGCACACCAGAGGGCCGCTTTGACCCGGTGCGCTTTGCCGAGCAAGCCCGCTCGCCCCAAGTCAAGATGATTGAGCTGAAACTCTCACAAGGGGCCAAGCCCGGCCATGGCGGCGTCTTGCCCAAGGCCAAAGTCAGCGCAGAGATTGCCGAAGCGCGCGGCGTGCCGATGGGCCAGGACTGCGTGTCCCCGGCCCGGCATTCGGCCTTCAGCACGCCGGTGGAGATGCTGGCTTTCATCGCGCAACTGCGCGAACTCTCCGGCGGCAAGCCGGTGGGCATCAAGCTGTGTGTGGGCCATCCAGCCGAATGGTTTTCGGTGGTCAAAGCCATGGTGGAAACTGGCCAAACACCAGACTTCATTGTGGTCGATGGTGCTGAGGGCGGCACGGGCGCAGCGCCCATCGAGTTTGCCGACCATGTGGGCATGCCGCTGCGAGATGGGCTGCGCCTGGTGCACAACAGTTTGGTGGGGGCGGGCCTGCGCGATCGGATCCGGATAGGCGCAGCGGGCAAAGTGATTTCGGCCTTTGACATCGCGCGTTGCCTGGCGCTGGGGGCCGATTGGTGCAATTCGGCACGGGGTTTCATGTTTGCCCTGGGCTGCATCCAGTCACGCAGCTGCCACACCGACCACTGCCCCACGGGTGTGGCCACGCAAGACCCGGTGCGCCAACGCGCCATCGTGGTGACCGACAAGGCCGAGCGGGTGTATTACTTTCATGCCAACACCTTGCACGCACTGGCCGACCTGGTGGGCGCTGCAGGCCTGCAAAAACCGGGCGACATCACGGCGCAGCACCTGATGGGGCGCAATGCCGAAGGACAGGCCCGTACCCTGGCCTCCAGCATTGACACGCTGGCACCCGATCAACTCTTGCGTGAGCCGTCTGAGCCACACACGCTGCCCAGTCCCTTTGCCGAGTTCTGGCACGCCAGCCAGGCGGGGCATTGGGGCGTGCCCGCTGGCGCTGCCCCCCTGCCCACCTGAACCAGCCCCCTGGCGCTCGGTGTGCGCGGTCTTGGCTGACAAGCCCACCCCTTTGGCGACAAAGCTGTGGGCTTGCTGGGTGTTTAATGAGCCCTCCATTTCGCAACATTCAGTTTTCAATGCTCCTTGGTCCGTCTCACCCCAACCCGTCAGTCCCCTCCCCAACGAAAGAACCAGAATCTGGATTGGAAGCTCTGGGTCAGGTCGTTTTGAAGGATGATCAAAACCTGATCATTTGGCGTCAGGACAGCGAGGCCATGTGGCGTGCAGCGCACGCCCTGCAAACCTTGTGGCGCACAGGGGCCCCTGCTGTTGCGGTAGAACACTTTTCAGGTGAGCAACGCCTGGCTTTGCTCAGCCTCATCAACCAAGGCATTGCCCAGCTGGGGCTGACACAGGCGATGAAAACGCCATCGCCAACCTCCTTGCCCAAGCAAATTTTCATCGTCACCCACGCCGAACAGCTGTCCGCTTCGGATGTTCAGATGTTGCAAGATCTCACGCGGCACCTGCCCGGCCTGCGTTGGCGCTGGGTTCTGCTGGGCCTTGATGCTTCGGGTGGACACAACAGTGCGGCCAGCGCGGACATGAACCCCTGCGAACCGAACCCTCATTGGATGGCTGAGCCCCTCGCCCTGGCATCTATCCCCTTCGTGACCGAATCGGCCTCCAGCCCCGCATCCGACAAGCCAACCAAGCGTCTGGCCTGGCTGAGCTTGGCGGCCCTGTTGGGCTTGGGCGCATGGGGCGCGGCGCTCTACTGGCCGGACCCCAACGCCGTCCTCTCCCAGGCAGACAAACGGTCTGCGGCTGCAACGCCAGCGGCTTCGGCGTCTTCGCTTGATACACCGCCAAGCCAAGCCAAAGACCTTGTGGCGTCCGCCGTTCCGGCAGAACCCGCGGCCCTGCCACAAGCGCCTGCTGCCGCAGACACCCGCAACGACGTGCCAGAAATCGCCCAGCGGGGCGTGCAGTGGCTGGCCCTGCAATCGCCAGAATTTTTTGTCCTGGAGCATGGCGCGTTTCAAACCGCCGCGCAGGCCCAAAGCCTGATCCGAACGCGGGATGAACTGGCCAATGCGCGCGTGCTCATGCGCAAGAACGCCTACCCGGGTGGCCGGTTTGTGGTGATCACAGGACCCTTTCGCTCACAGGAGCGGGCGCAAAATTACAAGGTTCGGGAAAACCTGCCGCCCCAAAGTCAGGTGCGGATAGTCTCCGACGTCTTGGAGGACAGTGTGAGGACTGCCCCGTCAGGCTCTTGAAAACCCGAGACCCTCAGGCCTGGCCGCCTCACTTCATGGCGTCGGCCGGACGACGCGCTTTGACATAAGCGTCGCTGGGCAAATGGTTTTTGCCGTCGGCGTAGCGCCACTGCACCATGGTGCCCTTGCCGCCGCGCAGGTCAAGCTTGCCCACATACGCACCCATGGTGGATTGCTGGTCAATGGCGCGGTACTCGGCCGGGCCAAAGGGCGTGCTGAACTTCAGGCCACGCATGGCGACCACCAGTTTTTCGTTGTCTACGCTGCCCGCTTTTTTGATGCCCGCAAAGATGGACTGCATGGTGGCGTATCCCACCACTGATCCGAGCTTGGGGTTTTCATTGAACTTTTTGTAATAGCTGGCCGCGAAGCTGGCGTGCTCGGGCGTATCGATCTGGTCCCAGGGGTAGCCGGTCACGATCCAGTCCTTGGGCGTTTCGTCTTTCAGCACTTCCAGGTACTCGGGCTCACCCGACAACATGGACACCACCGGCGTTTTGGGGAACACGTTGCGCTGGTTGCCCTCGCGCACCAGTTTGGCCAAGTCGGCACCAAAGGTCACGTTGAAGATCGCCTCGGGCTTGGCGGCCATGGTCGCCGTGAGGGTGCTGCCCGCGTCGATCTTACCCAACGCAGGCCATTGCTCACTCACAAACTCCACATCCGGGCGCTTGGCCTTGAGCAACTCCTTGAAATTGGCCACCGCACTTTGGCCGTATTCATAGTTGGGTGCGATCGTGGCCCAGCGCTTGGCGGGCATCTTGGCCGCTTCGTCCACCAACATGGACGCTTGCATGTAGGTGCTGGCACGCAAGCGGAAGGTGTAGCGGTTGCCTTTTTCCCAGACGATGGCATCGGTCAAGGGCTCGCTGGCAATGAACAAGCGCTTGTTCTTGGCGGCATGGTCGGCCAGCGCCAAGCCCACATTGGACAAAAAGCCCCCGGCCAAAATGTCGACTTTTTCCTTGGACGTCAGCTCGATCGCGTGACGCAAGGCCTCGTCGGGCTTGCCCGCATCGTCGCGCGCAATCACCTCGACCTTGCGGCCCAACAGGCCCCCTTTGGCGTTGATTTCTTCGACGGCCAGCTGCCAGCCCTGCTTGTAGGGCTGGGTGAACTGCGGGATGGCGGAATAGCTGTTGATCTCACCGATCTTGATCGGGGTCTGGGCCAAAACAGTGGTGACGGCAGCTGCGCTCAGCAGGCCGGTGGCAATCAGGCGTTTCATCATCGGGTCCCAGGGTCAATGGATCAAAAAAAGCGACTGTAACAGCCGACCCTCAATTTGTCGCCTACGAGACACTCAACAACCTTGGTGCGCGCCCTCCCAAACAAGCCCAAGCCCAACACAGCCCCCATTTTCGGCGTCTTGGCTGGGGTGATGTTGGCCCAAGAACGCTTCACGCCCAGCAAACTGCTGGGCTTGGGGCCCGTGAACCCGGAACTGAAGGTGCTGGTGCCCCCAGCCGCAGTGTGTCCTGGGGGGCCTTGTTTTTGGACGAACCCCTCACACCCGGCCTGCTGCCGGGCGTGCTGCTCATCTTGATCGCCTCGGCATTGCTCACCGGATTCAACCCCATTCGAAGCCTCCAACGCAGGGAGGACTGAGCCAGAGTTCGACCCCCACTCTTATAAGCCAAAAGAATATATGCCCAACTAAAAAATCGTTTGTTTAAGCATAAAGAGCCACTACAGTCGCCCCCATGGTTGATTTGGCTTATGTCTTTGCAGGTTTTTTCGTGGGCACCATCGTGGGCTTGACGGGAGTGGGTGGCGGCTCGTTGATGACGCCGCTCCTGATCTTTTTCTTTGGCGTCAAGCCCTACATGGCCGTGGGCACCGACTTGCTGTTTGCGGCCTTCACCAAGTTGGGCGGCACCGTGAGCTTTGCGCGCCAGCGCATCGTGCCCTGGCGTGTGGTGGGCTTGCTCAGTGCGGGCAGCATTCCGGCCTGCTTGGTGACCCTGGGCTTTTTGCACTGGGTGGGCCCGGCCTCTCCTGAGGTGCAGTCGCTGATGACCACCACTTTAGGTGTGGCCTTGCTGCTGACGGCCGCCGCCATGCTCTACAAGGCCATTCGCGGCCAACAGCTGCCCCGCCACCTGGCCGCCGCCGACGAAGCCCGCGCCAGCACACCCCGCCACTGGAGCCTGCCGGTGCTGTTTGGCGCGCTGATCGGCATCTTGGTCACCCTCACCTCGGTGGGCGCGGGCGCCATTGGCGTCACCGTGCTGCTCTTGCTGTACCCGATGCTGCCCCTGC
>JBIKRC010000094.1:0-7105 GCA_044349375.1 Limnohabitans sp. | reverse complement strand
TTGGCGAGTCAGGCCAAGGCTTCAAGGTGGCCATGGCCACGCTCGATGTGTTCCGCACGTCGGTCGCTGCAGCGGCTTTGGGCTTTGGGCGGCGTGCGCTGCACGAGTCCATCGCTTGGGCGCGTTCACGCAAGATGTTTGGCCAAAGCCTGGGCGACTTTCAGATCACCCAAACCAAGATCGCGCAGATGGCCACGATGCTCGACGCCGCCACGCTGCTCACCTACCGCGCCGCTTGGCTGCGCGACCAGGGCGCACGCATCACCCGCGAAGCCGCCATGGCCAAGATGACCGCCACCGAAAACGCCCAGCAGATCATCGACATGGCGGTGCAGATGCACGGCGGCATGGGCGTCAAAAAAGGCGTGATGGTCGAGTCGCTGTACCGCGAGATCCGCGCGCTGCGCATTTACGAAGGCGCGACCGAAGTGCAGCAGTTGATCATCGGCAAGGACTTGTTGAAAGGTTGAATGGGAGCACTCCTTCTTCTGTAGGAGCCCACCCCGTGGGCGATGGGCGTGGCACACGCCCTGCAAAAACCATCGCTCACGGGGTGAGGTCCTACAAATAAAGGGTTCTCTGGGGGTCGGTAGCTTTAGCTCCGACGATGTGGGTTTTTGGGAAGTCGCTATGTCAGCGCTGAAGCCGCCGACCTGCAAAGGCCAAAGGCTTCTCTGAACATGACGAGCACGAGAAAAACGGAGACGACATGAACGACTGGAACACACTTTTACCGAGCACGCATGTGGACACGTTCACACGCGGCCACTTGCCCCCATCCGATCAATGGCCCGTGTTCATGGCCGACCTGCCCGAGCTGAACTACCCCGACCAACTCAACTGCGCCGTGGAACTGGTGGACCGGCATGTGCAGGGTGGCCGGGGTGACCGTATCGCGCTGCACGGCGTGAGCGACTTCAACACGGGCGGTGGCGACTTCAGCTGGACCTATGCCCAGCTGCAAGACAAAAGCAACCGCATCGCCCAAGTGCTGACGCAGGACATGGGCCTCGTGCCCGGTAACCGCATTTTGCTGCGTGGCGGCAACAGCCCCATGATGGCCGCTTGTTTGCTCGGCGCGCTCAAGGCTGGTTTGGTGGCGGTGCCCACCATGCCGCTGCTGCGTGCGGGCGAGTTGGCGCAAATCATCGACAAAGCACAGGTCAGCGCCGCGCTGTGCGACAGCCTCTTGGCCGATGAACTGCAGCACTGCATGACACCCGGCCACGCCAGCCATGTGCCTTGCCTTAAGCAAAGCGTGATGTTCCGCAGCGAAGCGGCCGATGGCCTGGAGCAGCGCATGCAGCGGCACAACGCTGCCTACACGCCGCACGCCACCAGCCGCGACGACGTGTGCCTGATCGCCTTCACCAGTGGCACCACGGGCAAGCCCAAGGGCACCATGCACTTTCACCGCGATGTGCTGGCCATGTGCGATTTGTTTCCGCGTCACATCCTGTGCATGACTGAAAACGACGTGGTCTGTGGCACACCGCCCATTGCCTTTACGTTTGGCTTGGGCGGCTTGCTGGCGTTTCCGCTGCGCTATGGCGCGAGCACCGTGCTGCTCGAAAAGCACACGCCCGAGACCTTGATGCAGACCATTGCCAAGTACCGCGCCACGCAGTGCTACACCGCGCCCACCATGTACCGCCAGATGGCAACGCTGGCCAAGGGCATTGACCTGTCGAGCCTCAAGCACCCCGTCTCGGCAGGCGAGGCCTTGCCCGACGCCACCCGCCAGCTGTGGAAGCAGGCCACGGGCATCGAAATGACCGACGGCATTGGCGGCACCGAAGTGATCCACATCTACATCTCGAGTGCAGGCGCGCAAGTGCGCCCCGGCAGCATTGGCCAAGTGGTGCACGGCTATGTGGCGCAGATCGTGGGCGACGACATGCAGCCTGTGCCGCCTGGCACCGTGGGGAGGCTCGCGGTGCGCGGCCCTACAGGTTGCAAATACCTGGCCGACCCGCGCCAGCAAGACTATGTGAAAGACGGCTGGAACCTGCCTGGCGACACCTTTGTCATGGACGCCGACGGCTACTTCAGCTACCAGGCGCGCAACGACGACATGATCATCTCGGCGGGTTACAACATCGCAGGCCCCGAGGTGGAAGGCGCTTTGCTGCAACACCCGGCCGTGGCCGAGTGCGGTGTGGTCGGCATGCCCGACGAAGACCGTGGCCACATCGTGCAGGCCTATGTGGTGCTCAAACCCGGCCACACGGGCGATGCGACCATGGAAAAAACCTTGCAAGAGCATGTCAAACAAACCATTGCCCCATTCAAGTACCCGCGCAAAGTGGTCTTCTTAGACGCCTTGCCCCGTACCGAAACCGGCAAACTGCAGCGCTTCAAGCTGCGTCAAATTTCAGTCAACAAATAACTTTGCGGGACAGATCTTTAGCTTTGTCACCATCTGAAGCACCTTGCGGGACAGATCTTTAGCTCTGTCCCCAACTGATTAAAGGAGAACGTATGTTCAACGTCTTGCAACCCGAAGGGTGGGCACCCGCCAAAGGCTATGCCAACGGCATCGAAGCGCGTGGCCGCATGGTGTTCGTCGCGGGCATGATCGGCTGGAACGGCCAAGCCCAGTTCGAGACCGACGACTTTGTGGCCCAGTGCCGCCAGGCCTTGCAAAACATCGTCGACACGCTCGCGTGCGCAGGCGCAGGCCCGCAGCACATGGCCCGCATGACCTGGTACGTTAAAGACAAGAAGGAATACCTGGCCCGTGGCCGCGAGCTGGGCAAGGTCTATCAGGAAGTCATCGGCAAAAACTACCCGGCCATGACGCTGGTGCAAGTGGCTGATCTAGTCGAAGATCGCGCCCAGGTGGAGATCGAAGTGACGGCGGTGGTGCCAGAGTGAGCGAAATAGGGCCTGGAGGAGAAGCTGCAAAGGTCCTAGATCGATCAGCAGATTATAAAACCAGCCATTCTCATTTTTCTTATTCCCTCTTGCGTCTGGGTTTGTTCAATGCCAAGCGGTATTCTCTTACCGTTGATTATTTGACTTCCACCATGGCTTTTGCAATGACTATGAGCGTTCCCACAAACAGGAGTGTCAAAACAAAACCGATCGCCATGAGCATCAGTGGGTTTGATGGGTAGTCCTCTCCTCGTTTTCTTCCACCTCCGATGCCAAGGAAGCTCCAAAGCACTGTCTTTAGTGTTTGCAAAATATACACACATCTCCTTTTCATCGGATTTTCTGTACTTCAAGAGGCATGACGGCTCCGGCCTTTTGACCCCAAGCATTTCGAACATAAGTCGCCACTTCAGCGACCTCTGAGTCCGAGAGCGTATGTCCGAAGGGTGGCATACCATAGGGGCGCGGGTTGCCATCAGTCGTGGGTGCGAAACCACCGCTGAGGATGATGCGAACCAGGTTGACGCTTGAACTCATGGTGACCGTGCGGTTGCCCGCCAAGGGCGGATAGTCACCACGCCCCTCGCCATTGTCCCCATGGCATTGAGCGCATTGGTTGAGATAAAGGCTATGACCGATTTGCTGGCCCTCCGTGGTGGCTAGCTTCCGGTCTTCTTTTACATTTTCCTGTCGCGGTAGCTCCTTCAAAAAATGAGCCATGGCCCTCAAGTCCTTTTGATTCAGGTGCTGTGTGCTGCTGAAAACAACCTCTGCCATCGGTCCCAAAGTTGAACTGTGGGCAGTCTTGCCTGATTTGAGTAATTGCATGATTTCTTCAATTGGCCAGTCTTGAAGGCCCGCCTCGGCAGGCGAGTAAAGAGACGGGGCATACCAGTTCTGCATCGGGATCAAACCGCCACTCAACCCGAGCTTGGATTGGGTGGCACCGAACACGTTGCGTGGCGCGTGACAGGCTTGGCAGTGCCCTAGACCTTTCACCAAATACGAACCTCGATTCCATTCATCGCTCTGCTGCTTCAGCGGCTCGAATGGCTCTGGCGAAAAGAACAGTGCTCGCCATACCGCCAAAGCCGCTTGGGTGTTGTATGGAAATTTCAAAGCATGAGGCCGATTGGCCTGTTGGACTGGCTGCACACTGATTAAATAAGCAAACATCGCGTCCGTGTCGTCTCTGGTGATTCGGGTGTACTCCGTGTAAGGAAAGGCGGGATAAAGAAGCCTGCCATCTTTTGAGCGGCCATGGTGCATCGCTTGCCAGAAGTCGGCTGCGGACCAGGCACCTATTCCTGTCAGTTTGTCTGAGGTGATATTGGAGGTGAAAACTGTGCCAAAGGATGTGCTGATACCTTTTCCACCGGCAAACGGAAAGCCTCCTCGCGCGGTATGGCAAGCAGCACAGTTTCCAACCTGGACCAAATAGGCACCACGCTGAGCCACCTGTGGTGCCAGAGCCTCGTTAAATGGTCGGTCATCGATGGAAGGCACTTCCTGGTCCTTTATCCACTCAAGGCAAACAAATCCCCCCAAACACACAACCATGATCACAGCCAAAGTCTTGGCCAATCTCAAACGCAAGACTTTCATCGAAATCCACTCCCACATTCCATGGTCGGTTGAGCAGGCAGGCTTCCAACAGGTAAGCCCCGCTTAACTGGCTGCGAAGACAGCCATGTCGCAACCGCCACAACGTCTTGCGGCGACAGTCGGCGAGTGATTTCTCCCATGCAGTCTGGTGAGCTTGCACGCCGCATGCCAGCGCGCCAAGCACCCAACTGCCCAAGCAGGTAATCGTGCGGTAGACCGAGCAGTCCCGGCATGGCGGGAGCCACGCCCATCATGGCTGCCCCATGGCAGCTCGCGCAGGCGGGTATGCCACGGGATTCGTCACCGTGACGGACCAGTTGCTCTCCGCGGGCTAGCGTCGCCGCGGGCGCTTTGGTGGTCTGCGCTGGCGGGTAGGGAAGGTCCAATGATGCGAAATGGTTCGCGATTTCCATCAGGTATTGGTCAGACATGTGGTCCAGCAGATAAGCCATGGTCGCGTTCTGGCGTCTACCGTCTTGAAAGTTGATGAGCTGGTTGTACAAATACCCGGCAGGCTTGCCCGCAATTCTTGGGAAATAGCCGCTGTTTGTTGCTCGCCCCTCCTTGCCATGGCACGTGGCGCAGGCCTGCATCCGTTGCCCCATGGAATCAGGGGGTTCAGCAGCCAAGGCTGTGCCTTGGTAAAGGGCAATAAAAAGCAGCCACCATGCAAGACGGCGAGATACAGATGACGATGCAGTTGGGCTCATGTTTGAGGGACTCGTAAACGGTTTAAAGCAGTGTCGCGAACAACATCTGATACCACCAGACTCAGTTAATCTTTAAAATACCGTATCAGTTTGTCCGGACTCCCGATCCACCCTGCCCTATGAAAAAGTACGAGTTACTGGCCGAGGACATCGAGGCCCTGATCGCTTCAGGAACCATTCAGCCCGGCGAGAGGCTGCCTTCAGTGCGCCAGACCATCACCGCCCGGCACCTCAGCCCGTCCACGGTGTTTGAGGCCTATTACCTGCTGGAGGCGCGAGGACTGGTCGAGGCACGTCCACGCTCGGGCTACTTCGTGAAGAGTCGGCCCAGCTTGCGCAACGAACCTCAGGCCGCTGATCCTGCTCCCGAATCAAGGGAGGTGGTGGTCAACGACTTGGTACTGGAAGTCTTGGGCTCGGGTCACGGGCGTGATGTGGTGCCTCTCGGTTCAGCCTTCCCCAGCCCACAGCTGTTTCCAGTTGCCCGGCTTGGTCGCAGCATGGGCACCGCTCTTCGGGAAATGTCACCAGCCCAATTGCTTGAAGACCAGGCACCGGGTAACACGGAGTTGCGTCGCCAAATTGCGTTGCGCTACATGGGAAACGGCGTCATCGCCAACTCCGATGAAATTGTGATCACCAGCGGTGCAATGGAAGCGCTGAACTTGTGCCTGCAAGCCGTCACCCAAGCTGGTGATGCGGTGGCCATTGAGTCCCCAGCCTTTTATGGCTGCCTGCAGGCGCTGGAACGTTTGAAGCTGAGGGCGGTGGAGGTCGCTACCCACCCGCGCGATGGCATTCAACTTGACTCGCTAGAAGCCGTGATCAATCGCGAGCAGGTCAAGGCCTGCTGGTTCATGCCCAACTTCCAGAACCCTTTAGGTGCACTGATGCCCTTGGAGAACAAGTTCAAATTGGTCAGCTTACTTTCGCAAAAGGGTATCCCGTTGATCGAGGACGATGTGTATGGTGAGTTGTACTTTGGCGTTCGGAGGCCCCCACCTGCCAAAAGCTTTGACAAGGACGGCTGGGTGTTGCACTGCAACTCGTTCTCCAAGAATCTGGCACCCGGGTATCGGTTGGGATGGACGGCAGCAGGCCGTTATGCGCGCACCGTGGAGCGGCTCAAACTTTCAAGCACCTTGTCTGTCTCGGTGCCAGTGCAATTGGGCATCCTGAATTACCTCCAGGAAGGTGGTTACGACAAGCACCTGCGCATGTTGCGCGAGACGCTAAGCGCTCAGCGAGACGTGGCGCTTAACGCCATTGCCAAGCATTTTCCGGCAGGCGTTCGGGTTACACAGCCCGAGGGCGGCTACTTTTTGTGGGTTGAGTTACCGCCTGGTTTGAACGCACTGGAGTTGCAGCGCCTGGCCTTATCTCAAAACATCAGCATCGCCCCAGGACAATTGTTCTCTGCGGATCAGCGATTCAGCCACCACATACGCCTCAATTTCGGACACCCCTTGGCTGGACAGCTAGAGCCAGCGCTAAAGACGTTGGGCAGACTCGTGCACGCGTTGGCACCCTGAATACGAGGGGATGATGGTCAATTGGTGTGGCAGTTTGCGTGCCAACTGAGCCTGGTGAATGGCAGTCAAGTGGCGTCCAGCGGCCAGCCACTTGTAGGGCGAGACTGACAGATGGCGTTGCCTGAGTCACGCACATATCGTAATAATTCGACAATGTTGGCAAGAAGAAATGACAATTACCAGGCTATTGGCATTGCTACATTGAAATCCCCAAAACAAAGAGGAGTTAGCAATCATGGTTACCTACACAAATAAATTTCGAGCAGCTACGGTTCAAGCAGAGCCCGTATGGTTTGATGCAGCAGCTACGGTGGAAAAATCTATAGGGCTGATAAAAGAAGCCGCTAGCAGCAATGCCCAGATCATTGCCTTTCCAGAGGT
>JBIKRC010000093.1:0-7107 GCA_044349375.1 Limnohabitans sp. | reverse complement strand
GGCTTGAGCTCGACCGTGGTCTGCACTTGCTGGCCACGCGGCACGGTGAGCATCCACGGTGCGCCCAAAACGGCAGGGACTGTGTCGGCCTTGCCAAAGCCGACTTTGGCCGTGGCAACGACCGCCGTCGGCGGGATGGGTGCGGCTTTTTCAAACTGGCTGTAACCCCAGGCCAGCAGCTCACGCGTCTGGTCCGCGCGCGCCTGGGCGCTGTGGGTGTTGAGGATGACCGAGATCAGGCGCATTTCGTTGCGCTTGGCAGAAGTGACCAAGCAGTAGCCCGCCTCTGCGGTGTGGCCGGTTTTCAGGCCGTCCACGGTGGGGTCGGTATAGAGCAGGGCATTGCGGTTGCCTTGCTTGATGCCGTTGTATTTGAACTCGCGCTCGGCGTAGAGGGGGTAGTACTCGGCGCCGTCTTGGATGATGGCCCGCGCCAGGATGGCCAGATCGCGCGCAGACGACTTGTGCGCCGGGTCGGGCAGGCCGGTGGGGTTGACAAAGGTCGTCTTCGTCATGCCCAGGCGCTGGGCCTCGGCGTTCATCAGTTTGGCAAAGCCCGCTTCAGAGCCCGCCATGTGCTCGGCAATCGCTTTGGATGCGTCGTTGCCCGACTGCACGATGATGCCGCGCAGGATATCGATGACGGTGGCTTGGCTGTTCAGCGGCAAATACATGCACGACTCGGCGCTGGTGCCCCGGCACCAGGCGTTTTCACTGACGCTGACCAGATCGGTGGGCTTGAGCTTGCCCGAGCGCAAGGCCTGCTCGACGATGTAGCTGGTCATCATTTTGGTGAGCGACGCGGGCGGCAGAGCTTCGTCTTGATTGGCCGAGGCCAGCACTTGGCCAGAGTCGAAGTCCATCAGAAGCCAGGCCTTGGCGGGCAACGCGGGCGCGTTGTCGGCCAACGCAACCTGAGCCGCCAGTGGTGGTAGCGTGTTGGTGGCGGCCGCAGCTTTTTTGCCGGGTGCCGCTTTTTTGCTGGCCACCGCCTTTTTGGCCGCAGCGGTCTTGCTCTCCGGGTGTTTGGCTGCCAAAGAAGCCGACGTGGGCCCTAGGGTGCCTGCGGCGATGGCAATGAAGAGGGAAAGGAGAGAGAAAGTTTTGATGTGCATGGCTTTGATGTGCTGAGCGCCGATTGTCGCCGATCAGACTGCACAGGCCCACGACAAAGCCCACCACTTTGGCACCTGCCAAAATTCAGAACACCCGACTTTTCAAGCGCGAGGCGACTGGAGAATTTGGCGTGCCAGCAAGAGCACGGGCGGGTCGACCATCTTGCCGTCCACACTGAAAGCACCGCCAAGGGCCTGTGCCTGCGCAGCCAGCACGCGCTCGGCCCAAACACATTCGGCCTCGGTCGGGGCCAAGGCCTGGTGCACGCCCACCACTTGTGCGGGATGGATGCACAACTTGGCACCAAAGCCAAAACGGCGGCTGCGCTGCGCGTCTTGCGACAACACCTGCGCATCGGTTGTGGCGGTGGTCACGCCATCCACCGGGGCAGGCAAACCGGCGCGGCGCGAGGCCACCACCATGGCCAGCCGAATGGGGGCAAGTTCTGCTTCGTCGGGTCCGCAGCGCATGCCGAGATCGGCCTGCAGGTCGATGTGCCCCAAACCCAAACGCAGCACACCCTTTGCGCGGACCATGGCGTCCATCTGCCCCACGCCTTCAGCACTTTCGATCAAGGGCAGCACCGGCACGCCGCAGGCCTGAAAGGCGCGCTCAATCTGCTGTGCGGTTTCCGCCTTGGGCAGCATGACCGCACCCAAGCCGGGCAAGCTGGCAAGCGCCAACAGGTCGGCCTCGTGCCAAGGTGTGGCTGCGGGATTGACGCGCACCAAGAGGCGGGCGCGTTGGGCTTCGTCAAAACCCGGCCAGGCCGCTGCCAACGCAGCGCGTGCTTCGTCTTTGGCATGGAGCGGAACAGCGTCTTCCAGGTCCACGATCACCGCGTCGGCACCGCTGTCCAGCGCCTTGGCAAAGCGCTCGGGGCGGTTGCCCGGCACAAACAGGAAACTGCGCGCTTGCGCCAGCGGTAACAAGCTCATGCCAAGCTCATGTCAAAAGAGCGCCCACTTTGGGCCAGACCGCCACTTGCCAAAGCGCATCCAGGGCTTTGCGCATGGCCTCGGGTGTGGCACCGCCGCTGAAGGCGGCCAGGCGCAAGGCCTTGTCGGTGATCTCTTGGCGCGAGAGGGTGTTGCCCGGGTCGCCCTTGGGCTCGTCCACACGGCCGTGCAGCACGCGGCCGTCGGTGGTGGTGACGCTGACCTTGCCGATCCAGCGCTTGGGGTAAGCGCCGTCCACTTCCGGGTCCAGCACCATCTCCACCTTGTCGCGCAAAGCCCGGGTGGCCTCGGTCTGGAAGGCTTGTTCGAATTCGTTCAGGCCGGCGTGGCCAAACTGCGCCGCCATGGCCAACACCGTGCCCATCGAGAATTTGCTCTGGTGCACCGTGGTGGGATTCACCACCGGACCCAGCACGTCGATGGCCCCCTGGTGCACATGCGTGACGACTTTGGCCAAGTCCGACGACTTGAGCCCATGGGTTTGCATGACGTGCAGCAAGGCGTCGGCCGCCGGGTGGGTGTGGCGGCAGCTGGCGTGGTACTTGAAAGAGGTTTCCGCCGTGGCCCAACGGGTGCCCAAGCCATCGATCAAACGGGCCGGGTCGGCATCGCTGGACATGCCAGCGGCCATGCCCTGCGGGCCTTCGAAGATGTCAGCAGCACCGGTAAAACCATCCTGCGCCAGGTAAGCCGACATCAGGCCTGCGCCGGCCGCATGTGCGGTGTGCAGGATCTTGCTGTCGGCGGCTGTGCGCAAAAACTCCCACAAACCGGCAGATTGCGTGCCGGCCGAACCCAAAGCGTGCTGCATCTGACGGGCATTGAGCCCCAACAAATGCCCCACAGCAGCAGCAGCGGCCAGCGTGCCGGCCGTGCCGGTGGTGTGAAACACACGGTAGTGCGATCGCCCCAAAAATTCGCCCACACGGATGCCCACTTCGTAGCCCACCACCGATGCGGCCAACAACTGTTGGCCGCTGGCACCCAAGGCCTGCGCCACCGCCACCGCAGGCGAAAACACCACCGTGGCCGGATGAAACACCGAGCCGTTGTGCACATCGTCTTGCTCTGCCACATGCGAAGCCGCAGCGTTGACCATGGCGGCCAGGTAGGGCGAATTTTTGGTACCGTCCACGATCACCTCGGCAGCTCCCTGCGCCGAAGCCTGGGCCGATCCCATCGATCGCGCAAAGCGGTTGATGTTCTCCACAGGGCGCGAACCATGTCCGCCCACGGTGGCGCCAAACCAATCGACCAGCAGGTCTTCGGTCTTGCGAACCACGGGCTCGGGAATGTCTTCAAAACGCAGCTGCGCTGCAAAGGTGGCGAGTTGGGCAGAGTGAGAGGTCATACGGTCTCCTGGAGATGAGGGGTCAAATGGACTGGGCTTGGCGCAGGGCCTGCACGGCCGCGTCGTCCAGGCCCAGCTCGCGCAAGATGGCCTCGGTGTGCTCGCCCACGGCGGGCACGGGGTCCATGCGGTAGTCGTATCGGTTGTTGCGCCCGGGGGGCAGCAGGGCTGGAATGTCACCAGCGGGCGAGCCCACTTGTTGCCAGCGTTGGCGGGCCTTGAGCTGCGGGTGCGCCCAAACGCTGGCCATGTCGTTCATGCGGGCGTTGGCGATTTGCGCCTGGTCCAGACGCGCTTCGACCTCGGCCGTGTTCATGGCCGCAAACACACTCAGAATCAGTTGCTGCAACTCGGCGCGGTTGACGTTGCGCAAGGCGTTGGTGCAAAAGCGCGCATCGGTGGCCAAGGCTGCATCGCCCAGCACCACTTCGCAAAACACTTTCCACTCGCGTTCGTTTTGCAAGCCCAGCATCACCGTGCCACCGTCGCCCGCCGCAAACGGACCATAGGGGTAAATGCTGGCGTGAGACGCTGCCGTGCGTGGTGGCGGCGCTGCGCCTTCATAGGCGTAGTACAGCGGGTAGCCCATCCACTCGCCCAGCGCTTCGAGCATGGACACGTCGATGTGACTGCCTTGGCCGGTCTTGCCGCGCAACAGCAGGGCCGACAGGATGTTGGTGTAGGCGTACATGCCGGCTGCGATGTCGGCCATGGAGTTGCCCGCCTTGGACGGTGCGTCGGGCGTGCCGGTGATCGACAGCAGACCGGCCTCGCTCTGGATCAAGAGGTCATAGGCCTTCTTGTCGCGGTAGGGGCCGTCTTCGCCGTAGCCCGAGATGTCGCAAACAATGAGCTTCGGGTGCGTGGCGCTAAGGGCTTCAAACGACAAGCCCATGCGCGCGGCTGCACCCGGTGCGAGGTTTTGCACCAGCACGTCGGCGTCCTTGAGCAGGTCGCGCAGCACGGCCATGGCGTCGGGGTGTTTCAGGTCGAGCGTGAGGCTTTCTTTGGAGCGGTTGGTCCACACAAAGTGCGAAGCCTGGCCGCGCACCCGCGTGTCGTAGGCACGGGCAAAGTCGCCCGCGCCGGGGCGCTCAACCTTGATGACGCGTGCGCCCAAGTCGGCCAGTTGCCGCGTGCAAAACGGCGCGGCAATCGCGTGTTCGAGTGAGACGACGGTGATGCCGTCCAGAGGTCTGGGCGAAGCCATGTCAGAACGAGCGGGGCAAACCGAGGATGTGCTCGGCCACGTAGCTGAAGATCATGTTGGTCGAGACCGGTGCGACCTGGTACAGGCGCGTTTCGCGGAACTTGCGCTCGATGTCGTATTCGCATGCAAAGCCAAAGCCGCCGTGTGTTTGCAAGCAGACGTTGGCCGCTTCCCAGCTGGCCTTGGCCGCGAGGTACTTGGCCATGTTGGCTTCGGCACCGGCGTTTTGCATGGCGTCGATTTTTTCGCAGGCTTTCCAGCGCATCAGGTTGGCGGCTTCGAGCTCGATGAAAGCGTCGGCAATCGGGAACTGCACACCCTGGTTTTGGCCAATCGGGCGGCCAAAGACCACGCGGTCTTTGGCGTATTTGGTGGCGCGGTCGATGAACCAGTAACCGTCGCCAATGCACTCGGCGGCGATCAGCACGCGCTCGGCGTTCAGGCCGTCGAGCAGGGTCTTGAAGCCCTTGCCCTCTTCGCCCAACAGGGCGTCTTCGGGGATCTCCAGATTGTCAAAAAACAGCTCGTTGGTCTCGTGGTTGACCATGTTCAAAATAGGCCGCACGGTCAAGCCGTTGCCAATGGCCTGCTTCAAGTCGATCAAGAAGCACGACAAACCTTCGGAGCGCTTGGTGACCTGGTCGGCGGGCGTGGTGCGGGCCAACAGAATCATCAGGTCGCTGTGCTGGATGCGCGAGATCCAGACCTTCTGGCCGTTGATGACCCAACGGCCGTCTTTGCGCACGGCGGTGGTTTTGAGCTTGGTGGTGTCGCTGCCGGTAGTGGGTTCGGTCACGCCCATGGACTGGATGCGCAACTCGCCGGTGGCGATCTTGGGCAAGAGCGTGTTCTTTTGTGCGTCAGAGCCGCTGCGCACGATGGAATTCATCACGTACATCTGGCCGTGGCACGCGCCCGAGTTGCCGCCCGAGCGGTTGATTTCTTCCATGATGACCGAGGCCTCGGCCATGGTCAGGCCCGAGCCGCCATATTCCTGCGGAATCAACGCCGCCATCCAGCCGGCTTTGGTCAGGGCGTCGACAAACTCTTCGGGGTAGCCGCGTTTTTCGTCCACTTTGCGGTGGTATTCATCAGGGAACTGGGCGCACAGGGCGCGCACAGCGTCGCGGATGTCTTGGTACTGGTCGGGTGTGGTTTGCATGGTGGTGGTGTCGGTAAAAATATTCAGTTCAAAAAACGTCAGGCCAAGGTGGCTTGCGCTTGCATGGTGAGCCAGCCTTCGTGGTCGCTGGCCCAAAGGTCAATGGTTTTGCCGTCAGCCGACGGCCGTCCGTTCAGGCGGAAGGGGTGCAGGTCAAACGTGGGGCGCACCGCACGGAACTGGAACGAGGCCAGGCGCGCACCGGGCACTTGCCTGCGCACCAGGTCCACCAACAAGGTGGCGATCAGCGGGCCGTGCACGATCAGGCCGGGGTAGCCTTCTTCTTGCGTGACGTAGCTGCGGTCGTAATGGATGCGGTGGCCGTTGAAGGTGAGTGCCGAATAACGGAACAGCGACACCGGATCGGGCACAAACTCGCGCTGCCAAGGCGCGCCGGTCTCGGCCGCGGAAGGTGGCACCTCAGGTGCACCCGGCACGGCTGCTGCGCGGTACACGATGTCGTGTGTTTCGGTCAGGCACAGGCCCTGGGCGTTGCTGAAAGCGTGCTCGACCTCGACAAACAGCAGGTCACCCGTGCGGCCCGCCTTGTGCTTGACCGAGGCGATGCGCGAATGCTTTTGTGCGACGTCGCCCACACGCAGCGGGTTACTTTGCCACTGCAGGCGGCCCCCGGCCCACATGCGACGGGGCAGCGGCACGGGCGGCAAAAAGCCACCGCGCAAAGGGTGGCCGTCGGGCCCGATCTGGCTTTGCGGCGCCTGCGGCAAAAAGTACAGCCAGTGCCACAGCGGCGGCACTTCGCTGCCCGCGGCTTGGCGGGCATCATCACGGTCGAGCAAAGCGCTTTGGCCACGCAGCGGGGCGGCTACGATCTCGTCGGTCAGCGTTTCGCTGCGGCCTTCCCAGCTGCGCAGGTGGGCCACTTGTTCGTCGTCTAAATTGGAAAAGCTCGTCATAGGGTCGATCTTCGCGCAGTTGGAGCCGGAAGGCCGTCTGTCTTTGTGAAAGTCCGCCTTTACCAGTCAAGAAGCGGGGTCATGTCTTGTGCGGCTGGGCGGCAGTCCATTGTTCAAGCAGCTCGCGTTTGAGCACTTTGCCGCTGAGCGTCATGGGCATGTCGGGCACCAAGGCCATGACCGAGGGCCGTTTGTAGGGCGACAGGTGTTCATGGGCATGGGCCTTCAGGGCCTGCAGGTCCAGTTGCAGGCCGGGCTTGGCTTCGATGAAGGCCAGAATGTCCTCGTTGCCATCGGCCGCTTTGCGACCGACCACCGCCGCTTTTTGCACACCGGGCCAGGCCAGCAACACAGCCTCGACCTCGCCGGGGTACACATTAAAGCCCGAGCGG
>JBIKRC010000092.1:0-7122 GCA_044349375.1 Limnohabitans sp. | reverse complement strand
GTTGGTGGACGAAGAGTCGGCTGGCCAGCGATTGGACAACTTTTTGATGCGTCACTTGAAGGGAGTGCCTAAAACCCACGTCTACCGCATCATCCGCAGCGGTGAGGTGCGCATCAACAAGGGCCGCGCTGATGCCGATACGCGGGTCCAAAACGGCGACGAGGTGCGTCTGCCGCCTGTGCGCGTGTCCGACAAGGTGGCTGAAAAGGCTGAGCGCCCGGCGCCTGGGCGCGAATTTCCCCTGCTGCTGGAAGACGACAGCCTGATGGCCATCGACAAACCAGCTGGGGTGGCGGTGCATGGCGGTTCGGGCGTGAGCTTTGGGGTGATCGAGCAATTGCGCCAGGCGCGCCCAGAGGCCAAGTTGCTGGAGCTGGTGCACCGATTGGACCGCGACACCAGCGGCATTTTGCTGGTGGCCAAAAAGCGCAGCGCCTTGAAGCACCTGCAAGAACAGTTTCGTGAGCGCGAGACCGGCAAGACCTATCTGGCGCTGGTGAAGGGCGACTGGCCAGTCAAATTGAAGGTGATTGACCAGCCTTTGCATAAATTCCTTTTGCCCGACGGTGAGCGCCGCGTGCGCGTGACCACACCCGAAGACCCTGACGGCATGCGGTCGATCACCCTGGTCAAAGTGGCGCAGCGCCTGCAGGGCGCCACGCTGCTGGAGGTGACCATCAAGACTGGGCGCACCCACCAGATCCGGGTGCACCTGGCCTCGCAAGGACATCCGATTGCGGGGGATGACAAATACGGTGATTTCGATTGGAATCGCCAGTTGCTCAAACCCGGGGCCCGTGTGGGTCTCAAGCGCATGTTTTTGCACGCCTGGCGTTTGCAGTTCAACCACCCGGTGACGGACGAGCGTGTGGCCTTGCAAGCCGATTTACCCCCCGAATTGAAAGCCTACATCGACCATGCCTGATGCCAGACCCCGCCAGTTTGACCTGATCGCTTTCGATTGGGATGGCACGCTGTTCGACTCTACCGCCCTGATCACCCGTTGCATCCAGCGCGCCGTGGTGGATGTGGGCGGGCAAGAGCCCACCCGCGAAGCCGCTTCTTATGTGATCGGCTTGGCGCTGATGCCCGCGCTGGCCTATGCAGCGCCCGATGTGCCGAAAGACAAATACCCGGCTTTGGGTGAGCGTTACCGCCACCATTACTTGCAGCACCAAAATGACATCAGCCTGTTCGATGGCGTGCTGGATTTGTTGGACGCCCTCAAGGCACGGCACCACTGGCTGACGGTGGCCACCGGCAAAAGTCGCCATGGCCTGAACGAGTCCTTGCAGGCGGTCGAGTTGCGCGGCATGTTCGATGGCTCGCGTACGGCCGATGAGACAGCGGGCAAACCCAACCCCCTGATGCTGCACGAGTTGATGCGCGAGTTCGGCGCAGAGCCCGAGCGCACCTTGATGATTGGCGACACCACGCACGACCTTCAGATGGCGCTGAATGCCGGGTGTGCCAGCGTGGGCGTGAGTTATGGGGCCCACGAGCCCGAGGCCTTTCATGTGCTTCAACCGCGCCATGTGGCGCACAGCGTGCGCGATTTGCATGACTGGTTGTTGCAACACGCTTGAAACAAGGATCGCAGATGGAGCCCATGGTCCCTTTGTGCAACAGCGCCGACCTGGTCAACGGTGGGCGAGCTGTGCCTTTTGACATCGTGTATGCCGGGCAGACTTGCCGAGCTTTTGCCATCCGATACCAAGACCAGGTGCATGCCTACCTGAACCGCTGCACCCATGTGGCGATGGAGATGGACTACCAGCCCGACCGGTTTTATGACGACACGGGACGGTGGCTCATGTGTGCCACGCACGGCGCCACGTACAAACCGGATACTGGCGCTTGTTCGGGCGGCCCCTGCCGGGGTGGACTGGTCAAAATAGACCTTTCAGAGCTGGACGGCGTGGTTCACTGGCATACTGCCTACAACTTGAAAACCCTTGAATTTTGAACATGCAAGACCCCCAAGACCACGCGTCCGCCTCAGCCTCCCAAGAAACAGCCAAAGTCACATCGAGCACCGATGTGGGGTGGGAGCGCCAGACTTTGGAGCGCTTGGCCTTTGCCAATTTGGATGAACAGAAATCCGCCCGCCGCTGGAAGGTGGGCATACGCTTGGCTTGGTTGTTACTTTTGGCGGTGATTTTTTGGCAGGTGTTCAGTTACAGGTCGACCACCATCAACCCGAGCTTGCCGCACACGGCCATGGTGTCCATCGTGGGAGAAATTGGTTCTGAAACCGAAGCGAGTGCCGAAAACGTCATGTCCTCCATGCGCTTGGCTTTGGAAGATTCGGGCTCCAAGGCACTGGTTTTGCTCATCAATTCTCCCGGCGGAAGTCCGGTTCAGGCGGGCCTGATCAACGATGAAATTGTCCGTTTGCGGGCTTTGCACAACAAGCCCATCTATGCTGTGGTGGAAGAGTCCTGCGCGTCAGCCGCTTACTACATCGCGGCTGCGGCAGACCAAATCTATGTGGACAAAGCCAGCATTGTGGGCAGCATTGGTGTGCTGATGGACGGCTTCGGGTTCACCGAGCTCATGAACAAGTTGGGCGTGGAGCGTCGCTTGATGACGGCGGGTGCCAACAAGGGTTTTCTGGACCCGTTCAGCCCACAAACCGAGCCGCAGCGCAAGCACGCCCAGGCCATGCTGGACCAAATTCACTCGCAGTTCATTGAAGTGGTGAGGAAAGGCCGAGGCGATCGGCTGAAGGAAACCCCGGAGATGTTCAGTGGCTTGTTTTGGAGTGGCCAACAGGCGGTGGATCTTGGTTTGGCCGACAGCTTGAGCAGTCTGGATGGCGTCGCCCGGGAAGTGGTCAAAGCGCCAGATGTGATTGATTACACGCAGCGTGAAAATGTGGCTGAGCGCTTGGTCAAGCGCTTTGGCGCGGCGGTGGGCGAGGGCTCGGTCCGAGCCCTGCGCAACAGCACCGGTTTGCGCTGAGCCGCTAGGCCCTCTGGGGCTTTACGGCCCGATGGCGTAAACCGCGGGCGTGTGTCCATCAGGGCCTTTCAGGCCCTTTTTCCATTGCGCTACGGTGTGACTCTGAATATGGGCGGAGGGCAGCGTCAAGCCGCTCGATATGGCCAAGCGCGTGTTGGCGTTCAGGCTCTGCAGCAGGCCGTCGAGCATGGCCGCGTTGCGGTAAGGGGTTTCGATCCACAACTGGGTTTGCCCGGTTTTGAGCGCCAACGACTCCAGTTGCTTCAAGCGGGAAGCGCGCTCGGCCGCGTCTTGAGGCAAGTAACCCACAAAGGCGAAGTTCTGGCCATTGAGGCCGCTGGCAGCCAAGGCCAGCAACAAAGAGACCGGACCCACCATTGGCACCACGACTATGCCCAGATCGTGTGCAGCCCGCACCACCGAACTGCCCGGGTCCGCCACGGCGGGCATGCCCGCTTCGCTCACCAGTCCCACATCGTGCCCCTGCAAGGCGGCGGCCAGCAGCGGTTTGCCGTCAAAGCCCGATTGGTGGTCGCCTTTTTTGTGGACGTGACGCGGTAACTCTGTGATGCTTTGTTCGGGCAGGGGCGCGATCAGCGGATGCGTTTGACCCACGCGCTTGAGGAAGGCGCGGGTGCTCTTGGCGTTCTCGCAGACCCAATGCTGGATGCCTGCGGCGGTGGCCAGCGTGCTGGTCGGAAGCACATCGGTGATGGGGGCTTGTTCGGTGCAGCCGAAGTCCAGTGGCGTGGGCACTAAAAACAGACGACCTTTGAGTGATTTTGGCGCGTTCACAGCAGTTGCACCCCGGCTTGGCGCAGCAAACGCGCGGTGCGGATCAGCGGCAACCCAATCAGGGCAGTCGGGTCGTCGTTGTCGATGGATTCCAGCAACGCAATCCCCAAACCCTCGCTCTTGGCGCTGCCTGCGCAGTCGTAGGGTTTTTCCGCCTGCAAATAAGCCTCAATGGCTTCGTCGCTCAAGTCACGAAAGACCACACGGACCTCAGCCAAGGCCACTTCTTCAAAGCCTGTGGCCAGGCAGACCACGGCCAGCGCGGTTTGAAAGATCACCGTCTGGCCGCGCATCTGACGCAACTGCGCCACGGCTCGCGCGTGTTCGCCTGGCTTGCCCAGGGGTTGGCCCGCCAAATCGGCCACCTGGTCCGAGCCAATCACCACCGCCTCGGGGTGCAAGGCGGCCACGGCACGGGCTTTGGCCAGGGCCAGCCGCAGGGCCAAGGCCTGAGGCGCTTCCCCGGGTTGGGGTGTTTCGTCCACATTGGGCGCACTCACGGTGAATGGGATGCGCAGGCGCTCGAGCAGCTCACGCCGGTAACGCGAGGTTGAGCCCAGCACCACTGGGCGTTCAGGGAGGGCAGAGGGGGTCAAGATCGAGGTCAAAGCGCTGGCCCTGGTGAAATTCAGATGGGTGATTCTCTTACACTGCAGCCATGGAAAAAAAATTGAACCCCCAACACTTGGATGTGGTGACTTTTGCCCGCGACACACTCAGCCTGAAGGGGCAGGGCGAGCTGGCCGATTGGCCGCGATTGGCGCAGGAATTGTTCGGCAGTGACATGCCTTCGGGGCCGGTGGCTTGGCAACTGCAAGGTCGATCGGTCCCGCAACCGGGCGGCGCTGACCAGATCTGGCTGGATTTGAAAGCGCTGGTGAACTTGCCCCTGCAATGCCAGCGTTGTCTGAAACCGGTGCTGGAGACGGTGCAGGCCGAACGAAGTTTCCGTTTTGTCGCCGATGAGGCCACCGCGACGGCGCTGGACGATGAAGCTGAAGAAGACATTTTGGTGATCAGCCGCGACTTTGACGCTCTGGCATTGATAGAAGATGAGTTGATTTTGTCCTTGCCCCTGGTGCCTTTGCACGAGGAGTGCCCCGAAGCGATGCCAATGTCTGTTGCAGACCCTGAATTTGAAGATGCAGCGCAGCGACCCAACCCCTTTGGGGTTCTTGCGGGTCTTAAAACAGACAAGTCCACTGAATGAGGTCATAAGTCTGTATCCCATCAGGCCCAGCTTAGGTTATACTCAATGGCTTCGCCCAGTTCTTCCGGGTGACACTCTCATCAACCAGAAGCTGCGTTTTCATTGGCGCGGCCTCCACAAGCTTCCAAGGAGCCATCATGGCCGTTCAGCAAAACAAAAAATCGCCTTCCAAGCGCGGAATGCACCGTTCGCACAATGCCCTGAATGTGCCAGGCATTGCGGTTGAGCCCACAACTGGCGAAACACACCTGCGTCACCACATCAGCCCCAACGGTTTCTACCGTGGCCGCCAAGTGCTGAAGAACAAGTCCGAAGCCTGATCGGCTTCAGCCCTCAAGCCTCAAGAGGCCCGGCGCTACTTTTTTGAGTGGCCTCGGGCTTTTGTTTTTGTGGCTTTCGCTTTGTATTGCCCGGTTTTCAGCCCAAGGATTCCATGACCTCGCCCCCCCCGATCACTCTGGCTGTCGATTGCATGGGCGGCGACCACGGCCCCCGCGTCACGCTGGCGGCCTGTCGACGTTTTCTGTCTACACACTCGGATGCCCGCCTCTTGCTGGTGGGCCGAGCAGAGGAACTCGCTGATTTTGCCGATCCCCGAGCCGAGGTAGTGGGGGCCACCGAAGTGGTGGAGTCGGACGACTCGCTTGAAGTGGCTCTGCGCAAGAAAAAAGACTCCTCCATGCGTGTGGCCATTGAGCAGGTGCGTGATGGCAAGGCTGCCGCCGCTGTCTCGGCGGGCAACACGGGCGCCTTGATGGCCATTGCCCGGTACGTGCTCAAAACCATGGACGGCATTGACCGTCCAGCCATCGCGGGGCAGATGCCCAACTTCAAAGGTGGCGGAACCACCATGCTCGATTTGGGCGCTAATGTGGACTGCACACCCGAGCATTTGCTCCAATTTGCCGTCATGGGCTCAGCCTTGGTCTCTGTGCTGCAAAACAAGGACCAACCTTCGGTCGGCTTGCTCAACATTGGCGAAGAAGCCATCAAAGGCAATGAAATCATCAAAAAAACAGGCGAATTGCTGCGTTCTGCAGGCAACTCCGGGGATTTGAATTTTTATGGCAATGTTGAAGGCAACGACATTTTCAAGGGCACTGTGGACATTGTGGTTTGTGATGGCTTTGTTGGCAACGTGGCGCTGAAGGCGAGTGAAGGCCTGGCCACCATGATCGGTGGTTTTTTGAAAAATGAGTTTTCTCGCAACATTTTCACCAAAACGGTTGCGATTTTGGCCTATCCGGTTCTATCTGCATTTAAAAATCGTGTCGACCACCGCCGATACAACGGCGCAGCCTTGCTGGGTTTGCGTGGACTGGTGTTCAAAAGCCACGGGTCGGCAGACGAGATCGCTTTCGAAACGGCCCTGAACCGGGCTTATGATGCAGGGCGAAACCAATTGCTGGACCGCGTTCGTGAGCGCATCGCCCATGCCGCTCCTTTGTTGATGGGTGTGCAGGCCGAGCGGGCAGAACCAGTGGTCACACCCCTATGAGAATTTATTCACGCATCATTGGCACCGGCAGCTACCTGCCTGAAAAACGCCTGAGCAACGCCGACCTGGCCGCCGAGTTGGCCTTGCAAGGGGTTGAAACTTCCGACGACTGGATTGTTGAGCGCACGGGTATCCGTGCCCGGCATTTCGCAGCTGACGAGCAAGGTTGCAGCGATCTGGCCACAGAAGCCGCCCGCAAAGCTTTGGATGCTGCCGGCTTGTCAGCGAGCGACATCGACTTGATCATTGTGGGCACGTCCACCCCCGACATGGTTTTCCCGTCGGTGGCGACCATGGTTCAGCACAAACTGGGCGCAGCAGGTTGCCCCGCGTTTGACGTCCAGGCCGTATGCAGTGGCTTCATTTATGCCCTGACGGTGGCTGACGCCATGATCCAGACTGGCTCGGCGAAGCGGGCGCTGGTCATTGGCGCAGAAATTTTCAGCCGCATCCTGGACTTCAAAGACAGAACCACTTGTGTGTTGTTTGGAGACGGTGCAGGCGCGGTCGTGCTTGAAGCGTCTGAACAGCCCGGTATTTTGGCGACCGATTTGCACGCTGATGGCAAGTACAAAGACATTTTGTGCGTACCGGGGCACGTCAACCGGGGCGGCATTTTGGGCGATCCCGTGCTCAAGATGGACGGCCAGGCCGT
>JBIKRC010000152.1:0-5404 GCA_044349375.1 Limnohabitans sp. | reverse complement strand
CTCCGCGCAACTGAGGCCCATCCATCCAAGAGTGGCCCATGCGTCTGGCTGGCTCTGTCCGTCCTGGTCATGGGCTCGGCACAGGTTCTGGCCCAAACTTCGGCAGAGCCTGCCGCATGCACCCGCCCGGTCTACCTGACGTTTGACACCGGCCATATGGGCACAGCCCCGCTGATTGCCCAAGTGTTGCAACGCCACAAAGTGCCGGTCACTTTTTTTGCGTCGCATGAAAAAACCCAGCAAGGCGATGGCTCTTTGGGCGAACACTGGGCCGACTGGTGGGGTGCACGGGGGGCCGAAGGCCATGCCTTTGCCTCGCACACCTGGGACCACGCCTATTGGCGCGCCGACCTGGATGGCCCGGGTGATGTGCGCTTTCGCATCCGCCCCAGTGCGGGCCAGCAGGCTGGTCAAAACTTGCTGTGGAGTGCCCCACAGTATTGCGACAACCTGCACCAAGCTGCCCGACGTTTGCAAGCCCTGACCGGGCAAACGCCTTTGCCGTTGTTTCGCGCACCCGGTGGAAAAACCTCGGCCCGGCTGCTGCAAGCGGCCCAGCAATGCGGCTATGCGCATGTGGGCTGGGCGGATGCCGGCTTTTTGGGCGACGAGCTGCCCAGCGAGCGCTACAGCAACCCCCATTTGCTGCAAAAAGCCCTGCTAAACATCCGGTCCGGCGACATCCTGATGGCCCACCTGGGCATCTGGTCGCGCCAGGACCCGTGGGCCCCGGCGGTGCTGGAGCCTTTGATCGTGGGCCTGAAGGCCCGGGGCCTGTGCTTTGCCACCTTGCGCGAGCACCCCCAATACCGTGACTGGGTGCGCCAGCACCCCCTGCCACTGACGCAACCCAAACCTGCCACCGTGACACAGCCCGCGCAAAGACCCTGATACGCCATGGACACCTTGATCGACGCCTTTTCCTGGTTGCAGCAAAGCCTGTTCGAGGCCGTGGTGCAGCCCTTGGTGTTTGCCTTGGGCCTGGCCCAATTGTTGGACAAAGCCTACGAAGGCACAGGCTGGCTGGTGGTGGGCCTGTTACAAATAGCGGTCTTGCTCACGGTGCTGGGCCCCATGCAGCGGCGCTGGCCAGCTGAGCCTGTGCAAGACCCCCGCGTCGTGCGGGTGGACGTGGTGTACACCCTGATCCAACGCTTGGGCCTGTTCAAGTTGGCCATGTTCTTTTCCTTTGACTGGCTCTTTGAGCAAGCCTGGGGCAGCTTGCGCGGCTTGGGCGCACCCACTTGGCACCTCGACCAGTTCTGGCCCGGTGTCAGTGATCTGGCCTGGGTCAGCTTTTTGATTTACCTGGTGGTGTTTGATTTTGTCAATTACTGGATTCACCGGGGTCAGCACCAACTGCCGCGTTGGTGGGCGCTGCACAGCCTGCACCATTCGCAGCGCCAGATGACCATGTGGTCGGACAACCGTAACCACCTGCTGGACGATGTGCTGACCAGTTTGGCCCTGTCGGTGGTGGCGGTTTTGATTGGGGTGGGGCCGGGGCAATTTGTGGCCTTGGTGGCGCTGGGCCAGTTGAGCGAAAACTTCCAGCACGCCAACTTGCGCATCTGGTTTGGCCGCGTCGGTGAGCGGTTCTGGGTCAGCCCGCGTTTTCACCGTCGGCACCACAGCATCGGCATTGGCCACGAGACCGAGCGCCAAGGCCAGCAGCGCTTGGGCGGCTGCAATTACGGCGTGCTCTTGCCCTGGTGGGACGTGCTGTTTGGCACCGCCGATTTCACGCTGCGCTACGACCCGACCGGCATCCGTGACCAAGTGGAAAAAGGCCGGGACTACGGGCAGGGCTTTTGGGCGCAGCAGTGGCTGGGCGTGCTGCGGCTGTTCGGGCGGGCTTGAAGGGATGGCTTGGGTTAAGCTTTCCCCCATGAAGCTCCTGATCGATTCCTTTTGGCGCGCGGCCGTGTATTGCCTGTATCCCCGGGTCATTGGCTTGTCGGTCTTGCCCTTGGTGCTGATCGTGGCTTTGTCGTGGTTGCTGGGGTATTTTTATTGGGACACGGCTGTCACCTTTGTGCGGGGCTGGCTCGATGCCAGCGCCTGGCTGGACACGGTCTGGCGCTGGTTCGAAGGCGTGGGCCTGGGCAACCTCAACACCGTGGTGGCTCCCTTGCTCGTGATCTTTGCTTTCACGCCCTTGGTGGTGGTGGCGTCCTTGCTGGCGGTGTCGTTCATGATGACCCCGTCCCTGACCCGCATGGTGGCCGAGCGGCGGTTTGACGGTTTGCAGCGCAAGCACGGCGGCAGTTTGCTCTTGAGCTTGGGGTGGACCTTTTTCTCGCTGGTGCTGGCGCTGGGGGCGTTGGTGCTGACCTTGCCCATGTGGCTGGTGCCGCCGCTGGCCCTGGTGCTGCCGGCTTTCATTTGGGGTTGGCTGACCTACCGCGTCATGGCGTTTGACGTGCTGGCCGAATTTGCCAGTGCCGACGAGCGCCACACCCTCATGGCGCGCAACCGCATGAGCTTTTTGGGCATGGGCGTGGTCACTGGCCTCATGGGCGCCGCGCCCAGCCTGGTGTGGGCCTCGGGGGCCTTGTTTGCAGCGGCCTTCGTTTTTTTGGTGCCCGTGGCCATCTGGATTTACACCCTGGTGTTCGCCTTTTCTTCGCTGTGGTTCGCGCATTTCGGCCTGGCCGCCTTGCAGGCCCTGCGCGACGAAACCCGGCAAGCGGCCGTGGACGAGGTTTTGCCCGCAGCGCCTGCCGTGGCGGG
This sequence comes from Limnohabitans sp., assembly GCA_044349375.1. Taxonomy (GTDB): domain Bacteria; phylum Pseudomonadota; class Gammaproteobacteria; order Burkholderiales; family Burkholderiaceae_C; genus Limnohabitans_A. Next base: position 2,671 of record JBIKRC010000152.1, on the reverse strand, counting down.
TGCTTCGCCGTATGCGGCAGCTCGGTTGGGGGGTGACGCGCCTGAATCCAGCGACGGCATCACCGATGTCCTTGCACGCCCTAAACTCTGACACCCGCCCAGATGCCGGGCTGTTCTTTTCACCTGACCCCATGAGTTTTCCCATGACCCCCACCTTTGGCCTCATCATCATTGGCGACGAAATCATGTCCGGCAAGCGCCAGGACAAGCACATGCCCAAAGTCATCGAACTGATGAACGAGCGCGGCCTGAGCTTGGGTTGGGCCGAATACGTGGGCGATTCGCCTGAGCGCATCACGGCCACCTTGCAGCGCGCGTTGGCCACGGCCGACGTGGTGTTCAGCTGCGGCGGTATCGGCGCCACGCCCGACGACCACACCCGCCAATGCGCGGGCAAAGCTCTGGGGGTGCCGCTGGCCTTGCACCCCGAGGCCAAGCTGTTGATTCAAGAGCGCATGCAAGACACGGCCAAAGAGCAGGGCGTGGCTTACGAGCCAGAACGGCCAGACAACATACACCGCCTGAACATGGGCACCTTCCCAGCGGGCGCAGACATCATTCGCAACCCCTACAACAAGATTCCCGGCTTCAGTTGTCGTGGCCAGGGTGGCGGTGCAGTGCACTTTGTGCCGGGCTTTCCGGTCATGGCTTGGCCCATGATCGCGTCGGTGCTGGACGCCCAGTACAGCGCCTATTTCCGCCAACACGCTTATGTGGAGAAGTCGGTGATCGTTTTGGGCGCCATGGAAGCCACCTTGACCCCCCTCATGGAGACCATCGAGGCTGCACACCCGGGCGTGAAGGTGTTCAGCCTGCCCAGCGTGGACCACCCGCAATGGGGCCGTCACATTGAACTGGGCGTCAAAGGCGAACCCGCCAACGCGGATGCGGCCTACCTCGACCTGCGCCAAGGCCTGAAGGCTTTCACGCTCGAATATGGCCCCGAATTGGTGCGAGAAGCCTGATTGCACCAAAATAAGGCAAAATTGCACCATAATGGTGCAATTTTGAGGCGACCCACAGATCCGCAAGTCCAGTCCATGGCCCTCCGGTCTCCGCCATGAGGCCTTCCAATCTGAGTCATGGTCACGCCAAACTCTTTTTTATCCAGCGACAAGGCCCATTCAGGGCTGCTCAGGGCACAATCCAGGGTTGTTCGGTGGCGTGGTCAATGCCTGGTTGGCACAGAAACTGCAAGACTTGTGAGCAAGCTTTTTAACCCCTTTCCATTCAGGAGAATTTGATGGCCAAGACCGTCGCAGACGTGATGAAGATGGTGAAAGAGAACGAAGTCAAGTTTGTTGACTTCCGTTTCACCGATACCCGTGGCAAATGGCAGCACATCACTGCGCCCGTGTCGCAGTTTGACGAAAGCAAGTTCGAAGACGGTCAAGCGTTTGACGGCTCCTCGATTGCGGGTTGGAAAGGCATCGAAGCTTCGGACATGTTGTTGATCCCCGATCCGAACAGCGCCATCATCGACCCCTTCTTCGAAGAAGTGACTTTGGTCATGATTTGCGACGTGATTGAGCCGACAGACGGCAAGGCTTACGAGCGTGACCCTCGTTCGATCGCCAAGCGCGCTGAGACTTACCTCAAGCAATCGGGCCTGGGCGACACCGCCTACTTCGGTCCCGAGCCAGAATTCTTCTTGTTCGACGAAGTGCGTTGGAGCACCGAGCCAAACAACACTTTCTACGCCATCGACGAAGCCGAAGCCCCATGGAACAGCGGCACCAAGATGGACGGCGGCAACAAAGGCCACCGCAACCGTCTCAAGGGCGGCTACTTCCCCGTGCCACCCGTTGACAGCACCCATGACATGCGCAGCGAAATGTCGCTGATCCTCGAATCCGTGGGCATCCCGGTCGAAGTGCACCACCACGAAGTGGCGGGCGCGGGTCAGTGCGAAATCGGCACACGTTTCTCCACATTGGTTGAGCGTGCCGACTGGACATTGCTGCAAAAGTACGTGATCCACAACGTGGCCAACGCCTACGGCAAAACCGCCACCTTCATGCCCAAGCCTTACGCTGGCGACAACGGCTCCGGCATGCACGTTCACCAGTCCATCTGGAAAGACGGCAAGAACCTGTTCGCAGGCAATGGCTACGCTGGTTTGTCTGAATTCGCTTTGTTCTACATCGGCGGCATCATCAAGCACGCCCGTGCCCTGAACGCGATCACCAACCCCGGCACCAACAGCTACAAGCGTTTGGTTCCTCACTACGAAGCCCCGGTCAAATTGGCTTACTCGGCCAAGAACCGCTCGGCTTCAATCCGCATCCCCAATGTCGCCAGCGACAAGGGCCGCCGCGTGGAAGCCCGCTTCCCCGATCCATTGTGCAACCCCTACCTCGGCTTCGCAGCCTTGTTGATGGCGGGCTTGGACGGTATCGAAAACAAAATCCATCCCGGCGAAGCAGCGACCAAAGACCTGTACCACTTGCCGCCAGAAGAAGACAAGTTGGTCCCAACCGTTTGTTCCAGCCTCGACCAGGCTTTGGACTGCCTGAACGCTGACCGCGCTTTCTTGACCAAGGGTGGCGTGTTCACCGACTCGTGGATCGACGCTTACATCGAATTGAAGATGCAAGAAGTCAACCGCAGCCGCGTCGAAGTGTCGCCGGTTGAGTACGACATGTACTACTCGCTGTAAGCGAACATGTAC
>JBIKRC010000091.1:0-7144 GCA_044349375.1 Limnohabitans sp. | reverse complement strand
TGCGCCATGTGCAGCGGCGCCATGCTGCATGCGCGGGTGGACCGGGTGGTGTTTGGCGCAGCCGACCCGCGCACCGGGGTGGCGGGCTCGGTGCTCAACCTGTTTGACCACAAGCAACTGAACCACCAAACCCAAGTCACGGGCGGCGTGCTGGCCGAAGAATGCGGCCAGTTGCTCAAAGACTTTTTCAGGCCCAAAAGAATGAACCTTCACCCACTCAGAGAAGACGCCTTGCGCACCCCCGATGAGGCGTTTGCCGATTTGCCCGACTACCCTTGGCAGCCGCGCTATCTGAGCGACCTGCCCAGCATTGCCGGGCTGCGCATGCACTACTTGGATGAAGGCGACACGAATGCCCCCCTAACCTGGCTGTGCCTGCACGGCAACCCGGCTTGGAGTTACCTTTACCGCAAGATGATCCCGATCTGTCTGGCCGCCGGCCACCGCGTGGTGGCGCCCGACCTGATCGGCTTTGGCAAGAGCGACAAACCCAAGAAGGACAGTTTTCACCAGTTTGAAACCCATCGTCAGTCCTTGCTGGATTTGATCGAGCGGCTCAACTTGCAACGCGTGGTGCTGGTGGTGCAGGACTGGGGTGGCATTTTGGGGCTGACTTTACCCATGGTTTCACCCGAGCGCTACAAGGGCCTGTTGGTCATGAACACCACGCTCGCCACGGGCGAGCAGCCGCTGAGCGCCGGCTTTTTGGCTTGGCGCGACTGGTGCCAAAGCCAGCCGCTGTTCGACGTGGGCAAGCTGTTTGCGCGGGGCAACCGCAGCATGACGCCTGACGAGACAGCTGCTTACAACGCACCGTTTCCTGACAAGGGTTATCGCGCAGCACTCAGAGCCTTTCCGCCCATGGTGCCGGAGTTTGCCGATTCGCCCGGTGCGGCCATCTCGCAGCAAGCGCGTGATTTCTGGCGCAACGATTGGCAAGGCCAGAGTTTCATGGCCATTGGTCAGCAAGACCCGGTGCTGGGCGAGCCGGTGATGCGCCAGTTGCAAAGTCAAATCAAGGGCTGCCCCGAGCCCATGCTGCTGCCCGATGCGGGCCATTTTGTGCAGGAGCAGGGAAGGGTGATTGCTGAGGCCGCTGTGCGACACTTCAAGCCCTGAATAAGAACACCGCATGGCCCATATCTACATTTTTTCCCCGTCCAGCGCGGTGCGCGACAAAGCCGCTTTCCGTCGCGGCCTCAAGCGCCTGAAAGCCCAAGGCCATGAAGTTGAGGTGGACGAAGCCGCATTGGCGAGCCACATGCGTTTTGCAGGGGACGACGCGACGCGCATCGGAGCCATCAGCCGCGCTGCCGCCAGCGGGGCCGATGTGGCGCTCATCTCGCGCGGCGGCTATGGCCTCACGCGCATCCTGTCCGCATTGCCCTACAAACAGATCGCCAAAGCCATCGATGGCGGCACGCAGTTTGTCGGCCTGAGCGATTTCACCGCTTTGAACCAAGCCGTGTATGCCAAGACTGGCCGCATCAGCTGGCAAGGCCCAGCATTGGGCGCGGATTTTGGCCCAAACGAAGAACCCGACGACATCATGCAAGCCTGCTTTGACGACCTGCTGCTCGAGCAAGGGGAGGGGACAGGCTGGCAATTGCCAAAGCTGGAGGCCGAACGCCGTGTGCTGGTCAAAGACGCGCCGCTGTGGGGCGGCAACCTCACGGTGCTGACCTCGCTGCTGGGCACGCCGTACTTCCCGCAAGTCAAAGGTGGCGTGCTCTTTCTCGAAGACGTGGGCGAGCACCCTTACCGCATCGAGCGCATGCTTACGCAGCTGCTGCAAGCGGGTGTGTTGGCCCAGCAAAAGGCGGTTTTGATGGGCAAGTTCACCAACTACAAGCTCGTGCCCGCGCACGACAAAGGTTTCAAGCTGGCCACTGTGGTTGAGTGGTTGCGCGGCCAGATCAAGGCCCCAGTGCTCACCGGCTTGCCTTTTGGCCATGTGGCAACCAAGGTGCTGCTGCCTGTGGGGGCCAAGGTGGACCTTGTCACGGAAGGGCGTGACGCGCTGATGGTTTGGGGCCACATTTAATACCGCATCAAAGTCTGAACAGGCGACACCAGAGGCGTGTGCAACGCCCAAACGGAGAAACCCATGAAATGGATCGGACGACTTGTTTTATTGCTGCTGGCCGCTGTGTTGGTGGCGGGTGGCGTATTGGCCGTGCACTTGCTGCGCAGCATGCCGCAACTGGACGGACAGCTCAAGTTGGCTGGCTTGAGCGGCCAGGTCACCATCACCCGTGATGCTGCAGATGTGACGCACATTGAAGGGGCCAGCGCCTTGGACACTTGGCGTGCGCTGGGGTTTGTGCACGCGCAAGAACGAGGCTGGCAACTTGAATTCAACCGCCGCCTGATGCGCGGCGAGTTGTCTGAAATTTTGGGCGCGGCCACGCTGGACACCGACAAACTCATGCGCACGCTGGGCATTATCGGCATGGCCCAAAAACAATTGAAGGGTTTATCGCCCGCCACCCAAGCGGCCCTGCAGGCCTACAGCGAGGGCATTCAGAACGCTTGGGCCAGTGGCGCTGTGCGGCCATCGCCCGAATTCAAACTGCTTGGCACCGTGGCCGGTGGCCGCAAAGGCCAAGCCTGGTCGCCCGAAGACAGCCTGGGCTGGGCGCTGATGATGGCGCTTGATCTGGGTGGCAACTGGGGGCAGGAATTCGCCCGTTTGTCGGCCTCGCAGGTCTTGAACAACGATCAACTGTGGCAACTCATGCCGCCGTACCCGGGTGAAAAACCCGCCTCCGCAGTAGACCTGCCGGCCTTGTATGCCGAGTTGGGTGTGTACGCCCCCAAGGACAAAGCCGTGTCGGCCATCGCGCCTGCGCCCAACGCCTTGGCCCAATGGTCAGCCGACTGGGTGCGCGATGTCGGTATTTTGGAAGGTAAGGGCAGCAACAACTGGGTGGTGCCCGGCAGCCGCACCGTCAGCGGCAAACCCTTGCTGGCCAACGACCCCCATCTGGCTTTGAGCTCGCCAGCCATCTGGTATTTCGCGCACCTCAAAGCGCCTGCGGGCGAATTACCCGGTGGGCACAAACACCGCGCGCTGGATGTGATCGGCGCCACCTTGCCCGGTTTGCCCTTTGTGGTGCTGGGCCGCACCCAAGGTGTGGCTTGGGGTTTCACCAACACCGGTCCGGACGTTCAAGACCTGTACCTCGAACAGCTGGAAGCCACCAAACCTGGCCAGTACCGCACGCCTACCGGCTGGGCTGCATTTGAAGAGCGACCCGAAACCATCCGCGTCAAAGGGCAGGGCGATGTGACCCTGAAAGTGCGCAACACGCGTCACGGGCCGGTGATCAGCGACGTGCAACCGCAATATGGCAAGCTCATCAACGGCCAGCGCTACGCCGTCAGTCTGCGCTGGTCGGCCTTGACCGAAGACAATAAAACCGTGGAATCGGGCATGCTGACCAACTGGGCGCAAACTGTGCCCGAGTTGCAAAAAGCTTTCACCGACAACCATGCGCCCATGCAGAGCGTGGTCATGGCCGACACGCTAGGCGATGTGGCGTTTCAGGCCGTGGGCAAACTCCCCATCCGTTCGCCACAAAATGACATCCGTGGAGTTGCGCCGGCCCCCGGCTGGTTGGCCCAATACGACTGGACCGGCTGGTTACCCGCAAACCAAAACCCCGCGTTGAACCGCAACACCATCGATGCGAAAGGCTGGCACGCCACCGCCAACCAGAACATCCTGCCGCCCGGTTACGCGCATTTTGTAGGCGGCGATTGGACCACACCCGAGCGCTTTGACCGCATTGAACAGCTGCTGGCCGCCAGTTCCAAACACAACCGCGAAAGCCTGCAAGCCATTCAAAACGATGTCACATCTTTGGGTGCCAAGTCGCTGCGGCCGGTGGTGCTGTCGGCCAAGCCGCAACATCCGCTGGGCGATCAGGCTTTGAAAATGCTCAGCACCTTTGATGGCCAAATGACAGCGGACAGCGCCGCTGCGCTGGTTTTCAACGTTTGGGCCGATGAATTGACCCGTGGTTTGCTGGTGCCGCATTTGGGTGCCGATCGGTTCAAAGCCCTGTACGGCAAACGCCATTTCCGCGCGGCGGTGGAAGGCATTTTGAAGCGCTCAGACGCTTTTTGGTGTGGCACTGCTGGCTGCCCAGCGCAAGTGTCTGCAGCGCTCGACCGGGCATTGGCCCTCATTGCATCCCAACAAGGCAAGGACATGCGCACCTGGCGCTGGGGTGCATGGCACCCGGCCATCAGCAGCCACAAGCCCTTTGGCAAAGTGCCTCTGCTCAACTCCTTGTTTGATGTGCGCACCGAAAGTGCAGGGGACTTGTTCACCGTGAACGTCGGTCAGTACTGGGCCAACGACCCCAAAGAGCCCTTTGCCAACCGCCATGCGGCTTCCATGCGGGCGGTTTATGACTTGGCCGATCCTGAGCAATCGGTCTTTATTTACCAAACGGGTCAATCAGGCCATGTCTTTGATTCCCGCAGCCGTTCGATGGCCAGCGCTTGGGCTGCGGGCCATTACCGCCCACTGCAACAACAAAGCACACCTGTTCACCGATTGACGTTGACGCCGTGAACCCATCATCTTTCATGATTTGATCGCTCCGTGACCTTTGAGGTCTCGATGTCGATCATTTCTTTCCATGGTTATTGCATTGACCTGCGTTTATGTCTATGCCATTGTTACTTTACATAATACACATCGTATGCAACTAAGAAGTGATCAATAGGCCAAATGCCTGCGACCTGATCACTTGGATCACTTGGGTAAGGATGGGCTGGGCACGGCAGGAGTTTGCTGGCCCGCGTTGGGTGTTGCCTGGTTTTGACGAGCCGCCAGACGCGCCAATCCGGTTTCAATGAGTTCTTTGGAGTTTTGGCGCTGGCCGCGTACCGCAAAATCCCAAGCGCTCAGACCCAGTTGGTTTTTCAGGGTCAAATCAGCACCTGCCTGGATCAGCACCTTAACGGCTTCAGGGCTGCCATACATGGCGGCCATCATCAGTGGCGTGGTGCCGTTGGGTGACTCAGCATCAATGTAGGCGCTTTGCTCCAGCAAATACTCCACGATTTTCACGTGGCCAGCAGACGCTGCGTAATGCAAAGGTGCCCAGCCAGGTTTGTTCACATCGGCATCGTGTTCAACCAGTTTTTGTACCAAACTGAAATGGCCTTTGAGGGCCGCCAACATCAACACACTTTCGTCTTTGTCATTTCGCAGTTCGGTTTTGGTTTTTGGCCAACTGGCCAGCAACTCGGCCACCTTCAGGGACGGTTCTCGCACCGCCAGCATCAAGGCTGGAACGCCCTCGGGGTCGACCGTGTTGGGATCAAAACCACGTTGAAGCAAGGCTTGTATGGTGCGTACATTGTCAGATTTAACCGCTTTAAAGAAGTCCTCGTAAGCACCGGCTTGTAAAAAATTTGAAAAACAAAAAAGTCCAATAATGACAACGACTTTTTTTAAATTAATAAAGTTATACATGAATATTATTCAGCTGTTTTAGCAAACAATTTCAGAAAATTTTCGGTCGTCAATTCACCAATCGCCTCGGAACTACAGCCGCGCAACTCGCCCAACAATTTGGCCACAAAGGGCACATAAGAAGGGTTGTTGAGCTTGCCGCGGTAAGGCACGGGCGCCAAATAAGGGCTATCGGTCTCGATCAACAAGCGGTCATCCGGCACGAATTTGGCCACTTCGCGCAAATCCGCAGCTGTCTTGAAGGTCAAAATGCCCGACAAAGAAATGTAAAAACCCAAATCCAAGGCCGCTCTGGCCACCTCTTGGCTTTCAGTGAAGCAATGAAAAACCCCGCCCGCGCACCCTGCTCCGCCTGATTCGCCTTCTTCTTTCAAGATGGCGATGGTGTCGTCTGAGGCCTGACGGGTATGGATCACCAGCGGCAAACCCGTCTGCCGAGCTGCGCGGATGTGGGTGCGAAAACGCTCACGCTGCCATTCCATGTCGGCCACGGTGCGGCCACCTTTGCGCTCGTCCATCTGGTAGTAATCCAAACCCGTCTCACCAATGGCCACCACTTTGGCGCGCGCTGCGCCGTCCAGCAGATCTTGCAAACTGGGCTCGCGCACGCCTTCGTTGTCCGGGTGCACACCCACCGTGGCCCACATGTTGTCGTTGGTCATGGCCAAGTTGTGCACTTCGTCGAACTTTTCCATCGTGGTGCAAATGACCATGGCTCGGGTCACTTGGGCGGCCACCATGGCCTGCTGGATGCTGTCCAGCTGGCTCATCAGCTCGGGAAAATTCAAATGGCAATGGGAATCGGTGTACATGGCTCAGCCCTTGAACAGCAGGGTTTGTTGGGCATCGGCGGTCAAGGCTTCCAGCATTAGACCGGCATTAAAAGGGTGTTCGGCTGTTCGGGCCGACGTCATCAGCCGTTTGAACCAATCGGTTAGGACCGACACCGACGCTTGGGTCGCGGGCAATTGGGTGGCCTCGAAAAAGCGCGGCGCAGCACCCGACTGACGCAACACCAAGTCGTGGCAAAGTTTTTGCAAGGCATCGATGGCTTGCGCGGGGCTCAAATCTGCCAAGTGGCGGGCATCGCCCCCACGCATGGCCTTGGGCAATGCAGCCCACCAGTCAGGCGACAAACCGGCTTCGGCTTGACGCAGCACATCGGTGGGGCGGCCGCCCGCACTGCGCAGCAAGGCCTGCGCCACCGGCGCGGGCACGCCCTGCCCGCTCAGCCAAGTCAGCGCTTCTTCGGCCTCGGGCCACTTCATGGTGTGGGCCAAGCAGCGGCTGCGGATGGTGGGAAGCAGCATGTGCGCAGCCTCGGTGGCCAACACAAAGCGCACATCGCCCGGCGGTTCCTCCAGGGTTTTGAGCAAGGCGTTGGCCGTGATGGTGTTCATGCGCTCAGCCGGAAACACCAGCACCGCCTTACCGCGCCCCCGCGCATCGGTGCGCTGCGAAAACTCCACCGCGTCACGCATCGCATCCACCCTGATTTCCTTGCTGGGCTTGCGGGTTTTCTTGTCGATCTCGTCCTGGGCTTTTTCCGACAAAGGCCAACCCAGCTCGATCATCACCGTCTCGGGCATCAGCACGGACAGGTCGGCGTGGGTATGCACAGAGACAGCATGGCAGCTTGGGCAGTCGCCA
>JBIKRC010000100.1:0-6848 GCA_044349375.1 Limnohabitans sp. | reverse complement strand
CACCCGCTCGGGGTGGCGCATCAGGTAGTGCAACAGCTTGAATTCGGTGGGCCCCACCTTCAGGGGTTTGTCGGCCAAATTGACGCGGTGCGTGTCGGCATCGAGTTGCAAGTCGCCCATTTTGACCACGCCCCCCGAAGCCTCGGGCACGCGGCGGCGCAACACCGCACGGATGCGTGCCAGCAGCTCACGCGGCGAAAACGGTTTGACGATGTAATCGTCAGCGCCCGCATCCAGCCCCGCCACCCGGTCGGCCTCGTCACCCCGCGCGGTCAGCATCAGGATGGGCACAGCCTTGGTGCGAGCCGAGGCACGCCATTTGCGCGCCAGGGTCAAGCCACTCTCGCCCGGCAACATCCAGTCCAACAAGATCACGTCGGGCAAGATCTCATCGAGCTCGCGCTGGGCAGTTTCGGCGTCGATGGCCCACACCGGCTGAAAGCCGTTGTGCCGCAAATTCACCGCAATCAACTCGGCGATGGCAGGCTCGTCCTCAACAATCAGAATGCGTGGGATGGTTCTCATAGAACCGCTTTTTCGATGTCGGTCAAAGCGGTGTGACGCACATCGGCACCCTTGACCACGTAGATGACAAACTCGGCGATGTTCTTGGCATGGTCGCCAATGCGCTCGATGGCCTTGGCCACAAACAGCAGGTCCAGACTGGCCGAAATCGTGCGCGGGTCTTCCATCATGTACGTGATCAGTTTGCGCACAAAACCGTTGAACTCGGCGTCGATCAAATCGTCTTCTTTCAAAATGACCAGCGCGGTGTTCACATCCAGGCGAGCAAAGGCATCGAGTGCTTTGCGCAGCAATGCAGTGGCCAAATCGGCCGCTACCCGCAACTCAGACGATGGCAAATTGCGCGGACTGCCCTGCTCCAGGATTTGCTTGACCATGCGCGCGATGCGCTCGGCCTCATCGCCTGCACGCTCCAAGTTACCAGTGATTTTGGAGATGGCCATCAGCAAGCGCAGATCGCGCGCCGTGGGCTGACGGCGCGCAATGATCGATGCCAATTCGGCATCAATTTCCACTTCCAGCGCGTTGACCTGTCTTTCTGTGGCGACCACTTGCTCAGCCACTTCGGAGCTGAACTGGGCCAGCGCGTACACCGCATGGCGAGTTTGCGATTCAACCAGACCACCCAGCTCCAGAACGCGAGAAGAAACGCCGGTGAGTTCGGCATCGAATTGACTTGAAATGTGCTTGTCCATGGTGCGCTCCTGATCAGCCGAAACGGCCGGTGATGTAGTCTTCGGTTTCCTGCTTGGCGGGCTTCATGAAGATTTGTTCGGTCTGACCAAACTCCACCAGCTCGCCCAAATACATGTAAGCCGTGAAATCGGACACACGCGCAGCTTGCTGCATGTTATGCGTCACGATGGCCACGGTGTATTCTTTTTTCAACTCGCTCACCAACTCTTCGACCTTGGCGGTCGAGATCGGGTCGAGGGCCGAGGTGGGCTCGTCCAGCAAAATGACCTTGGGCTTGACAGCCACGGTGCGGGCAATGCACAGGCGCTGCTGCTGACCGCCCGAGAGGGACAGGCCGCTTTGGCCCAGTTTGCCTTTGACTTCGTTCCAGATGGCGGCCTTGGTCAGAGCCGACTCAACGCGCTCGTCCATGTCCGAGCGGCTGAGGTTTTCATAAAGGCGCACACCAAAAGCGATGTTGTCGTAAATCGACATGGGGAACGGCGTGGGCTTTTGGAACACCATGCCGATTTGGGCACGCAGCAAGTTCAGGTCTTGGCCTTTGTCCAGGATGTTCTGACCGTAAAAGTTGATCTGGCCCTCCGCACGCTGGCCGGGGTACAGGCTGTACATGCGGTTGAGCGTGCGCAGCAAGGTGGATTTGCCGCAACCGGATGGACCAATGAAGGCCGTCACGCGGTGCTCAGCGATGTCGAGGTTGACGTTTTTCAGGCCTTTGAATTTGCCGTAGTAAAAGTCCAGGTTACGCACTTCGATGGCGTTGGAGGTCGGTGTCTTGTCAGGCATGTGGATTCCTGTGAATACGAAAAAATTTTTGGAATTTGGATTTCAAATCTGCATCAAACAGATGTTTTTTCCCTGAAAAATACACGGGCCAGGATGTTGAGTACCAACACGGCCAAAGTGACCAGCAAAGCACCGCCCCAAGCCAAGCGGATCCAGTTGTCATACGGGCTCATGGCGAACTGGTAAATCACCACAGGCAAATTGGCCATGGGCCTGCTCATGTCGGTGCTGAAAAACTGGTTGTTCAAAGCGGTGAACAACAAGGGCGCCGTTTCTCCACTGATGCGGGCAATGGCCAACAGCAAGCCCGTGATCACACCGCTTTTGGCTGCACGCAAAGTCACCGACAACGACACTTTCCAGCGTGGTGCGCCCAAGGCAAAGGCGGCCTCTCGCAAGCTGCCAGGCACCAAGCGCAGCATGTTTTCCGTGGTGCGCATCACTACAGGCACGGCAATCAAGGCCAAGGCCATGCTGCCGGCATAACCCGAAAATCGGCCCAAAGTGGCCACCACAATCGCATACACAAACAAGCCAATCACAATCGATGGGGCTGACAACATGATGTCCGTCACAAAACGCGTCAGCTCTGCGGTTTTGCTGTGGTCACCGTATTCGGTCAGGTAAATGCCCGCCAAAATACCCACAGGTGTCGCCACCAAAACCGACAAACCCACCATCATCAAGCTGCCCACAATCGCATTGCGCAAACCCCCGCCATCTGTGCCGGGTGCCGGTGTATCTTTGGTCAGCATGTCCCAATCCAGGGCAGCAAAGCCGTTGGAAAATAGCACCAGCAAAATCCACAGCAAAACCGTGAGACCCAAAGCCATCGCCACCATCGAAGTGGCCATGCCCAAATAGTTAGTGATTTGGCGACGGCGGTAAAGCCCTTGATCCATGTTCACAGCCATATCAGAACCCCTTGGCTTTTTCAGCCCGATTGATCATGATTTTGGCCAAGGCCAAGACCAAAAAGGTGATCACAAACAGCAAGAAGCCGAGTGCAAACAACGAAGACATGTGGAAATCAGCCGCTTCGCCAAACTCGTTGGCCAAGGTCGATGCGATCGACGTGCCCGGCGAGAACAGCGAAGTGGGCATGCGGTTGGCATTGCCAATCACAAAGGTCACTGCCATCGTTTCGCCCAAGGCGCGGCCAAGACCCAGCATGATGCCGCCGATCACCCCTTTTTGGGTGTAAGGCAACACGATCCCGCGCACGACCTCCCAAGTGGTGCAACCCAAGCCGTAGGCCGACTCGCGCAAGATGGGGGGGGTGATTTCAAACACATCGCGCATCACGGCCGCCACAAAGGGCAAGACCATGAACGCCAAAACAATGCCTGCGGACAAAATGCCCATGCCGTTGGGTGCGCCGCCAAACAAAAAACCGATCAAAGGCATGCCGCTCATCAAGTCGCGCACCGGCACTTGAATGTAGTCGGCAAACAAAGGCGCAAACACAAACAGGCCAAACATGCCGTAAATGATGGAGGGCACGGCGGCCAACAATTCGATGGCGGTGCCCAAAGGGCGGCGCAACCACACTGGGCAGGTTTCGGTCAAAAAGACCGCAATACCGAAAGCCAAGGGAACGGCAATCAATAAGGCAATTCCTGCGCTGGACAAGGTGCCCACGATGGCAAAAGCCGCGCCAAACTGCTCATTGTTCACGTCCCACTCTGAGTACCAGAGAAAAGGCACACCAAACTTGGCAAAGGTGGGCCAAGCATTGACAAACAACGAAACGATGATGCCCGCCAATGCACCCAGAACGATCAACGAAAAAATTTGGGTTGATCTGTGAAACAAGACATCTTGAAACCTTTGGCGCTTGGCCACGGCCAGCATCTGGCTGCTGTCTTGCGCGGTAGAGAGGGAAGTTTGCATGCGGGAGTCCATCCAACAATAACCATCAAAATCAACAGAAAATCCGCCGGTTGAACGTCATGTCAACCGACGGATCACTGTTGTAAAGCGCCAGAATTACTTCTGGATTTGCGACCAGACGCGTGAACGGATCTGATCGGTCAGGCTGTCAGGCAAGGCCACATAGTCCAGGTCGGCGGCCATTTTCTTGCCATTCTTGAAGGACCAGTCGAAGAACTTGAGCGCTTCGTTCGAAGCAGCTTTGTCAGCTGGGTTCTTGTACATGACGATGAAAGAAGCGGTGCTGATGGGCCAGCTGGTGGCGCCTTTGGCGTTCACCATGGACACGCCCATGCCAGGAACGCTGAACCAGTCGGCGCTGGCAGCGGCAGCCGCAAATGTCAGATCATCAGGGCTGACGTAACGACCGTCGGCGTTTTGCATTTGCATGAAATTCATGTTGTTCTTTTTCACGTAGGCGTATTCCACGTAACCGATCGAGCCTTTGACGCGGTTGACGTTGGCCGCCACACCTTCGTTGCCCTTACCACCCACGGAAGTCGCTGCTGGCCACTTGATGGTGGCGTTTTTGCCAGGACCGTCAGCCCACTCTTTGCTCACGGCGCTCAAGTAGTCGGTGAAGTTGAATGTCGTGCCCGAACCGTCAGCGCGGTGCACCACGGTGATGATGTCGTTAGGCAGGTTCTTGCCAGGGTTCAAGGCAGCGAACTTGGGGTCGTTCCACTTGCTGATCTTGCCGGAAAACATTTCGGCCAACACGGGACCTGTCACGCGCAACTCACCTGGCTTGAACCCGTCCAAGTTCACGATAGGCACAGTGCCACCAATGATCATGGGGAACTGGACCATCGCATCTTTGTCCAAATCAGCACCAGAAATAGGCGCGTCTGTGGCACCGAAAGTCACGGTCTTGGCGCGGATCTGGCGAATACCACCGGAAGAGCCGATGGACTGGTAGTTCAGGCCCACGTTGGTGGCCGCTTTGTAGGCTTCAGCCCACTTGGCATACACGGGGAATGGGAAAGTCGCGCCAGCGCCGGTGATGTCGGCAGCCATTGCAGTGGCAGCCACAAGGGTCATGCCGACAGCGGCCACGAGGGATTTAAATTTCAGCATTTCAGCTCCTGATACAGGGTCAAAAAAAATTCTTGCCAACAACCTGTTTGCTGTAGGCAGATTGGACTGTAGTCTTCAATTGTGACAAGTTTGTGTCAAATAACCTTGGTTTGTATGGCAAATGAAGAGGTTCCGTCGGGCCGATTGCCAACAGTGCGTGTTGCCCCCGGTGTTTCAACCCTTCAAACCGTCCAATTCCAGACCCCCACCTCTGCTCCCAGGGTGTCAAGCAGCAGCCGCCCCTGGCTGTTTCACCGACATCTGCGGATGCCCCAAAAAAACGGCGCGCTGAAGCAGCGCGCCGTCAAGAAGTTGCAAACTTCGGTACTTAAATCAATATTTCAAATTGATCTGATAAATCGCGGTTGTTCCGCTGATCTCATTGCCGATCACCAGCAAAGGCTTGCCGTTGGGCGACTTGTCTGCCGGCACAAAGTGCATCCCCTCGGGACCCAAGTCGCCCGTGGCGCCATTGCGGGTGTTGATGTAGGTCTCATAAACCGGGCGGGCTGGGTTGCTCACGTCGTAGACCATGACCCCGCCCACGCGCTCCAAACCAATGAACGCGTAATGTTTCTGACCAAACTGGGCCACGATCACGCCTTCCGGCTCTGGGCCCTTGTTGTCACTGCGGTCGTCTTGCACGTTGCCAGCGTGGCTGGCATTGAACTTGGCCTGGGGCAAGTCTTTGGTCAACTGCTCCAGCTGATCGCCAGAATCAAAGACCTGTTGGCCCTGCGCATTCCAGATCGAGAATGAGCGTGTGCCGTAGGCATAGAGTTTTTCGTAAACGCCGTTCACAGCACCCTGTGACTTGGTCACCGTCAGACGGCCCAGTTGGGCATCGGATTTGAGAGCCTCCAGCGCTGGGCTCAACGCCAGATCCTTGACGCGCGACTCTTCGCTGTAACCGGGCCAGTCCGCCCGCGCATCTCCTTCGTTGGCGGTGATCAAGTAGGTTTGACCCGCCACGCTGTAACTGGCGATCGCATCGGGCAAGTACATGCCCAGCACAGGCCAAGTTTTGATGTTGACGGCACTGTCCTTGTCACTGGCATCCAGACCGTTGCCCGCCAGGCTGTGGTCCTTGTAGCCAAACGGTTTGATGGCGGTCACCTTGGCAGAGGCAATGTCCACGATGGCCATGGCATTGTTTTCCTGCAAGGTGACATAGGCAGTTTTGCCGTCCGCTGACACCGTGATGTACTCGGGCTCCAAGTCTTGCGCGACCGTAGCGCCTGGCCCAAAAATCCGCACGCCCGAAGCAATGAGCGCATCTTTTTGGGTGTTGAAGGCTTTGAAGTCGGCCGTTTTGGCGGTCAACACCACGTTTGCGCTGGTCAAACTCAGGCCACTGACGTCCACCACACTGATGGATCCCTCGGGGTCGACCGAGTCAGGCAGGCCATAAGAATTGGGCTCGCCCTCATTGGCCAGCAACAAGGTTTTGCCGTCTGGTGTGAACGTCACCATGTCGGGCAATGCGCCCACCACAGCGGTGGCCAACACGGCGTAATCGGAGGCACGCAACACGATCAAACGGCCGGGTTGGGTTTTGTCCAAGGCCTGCACGGCCAAAGCCACCATGCCTTGGTGAATCGCCACGCTGTTGGCGGCGCCTGCGTCGGCCCACAAACTGGCCATGGTCACAGTTTTGAGCAAGGTCGGTTGCGCAGGGTTGGTCAAGTCCAGCACATCCAGGCTGGCCAGCGCCCCATTGACCACAAACAGCTTTTTGCTGGCCGCGTCATAGGCGGTGATTTCCGCCGAGCCCTCACCCCCCTGGTGTGTGAAGCCGCCCAATTTGACCAGGCCCAAAGCGACGGGCGTCT
>JBIKRC010000090.1:0-7154 GCA_044349375.1 Limnohabitans sp. | reverse complement strand
ATGGGCCTTGCAACAACCAAGCGTGACCACGTTGGGCCAGCAAATCAGTGGCCTGGCGCGCAATCCACGGGGCGTTCAAAACAGCGCTCATGCCGCAATCCGTTTCAACCATTCGGTTGCCACACGTACTACATCTGCACCCACGGCGTCCAAGCTTTGAGCAGCATCGATGCGGGCAAACCGTTCCGGCGTCTCAGCCATGCGTCGGGCGTAGCCTGCCCGAACCGCGGCAAAAAAATCGACAGGCTGTGATTCAAACTTGTCCGGGACGCGGGCTGAGGCCAGCCGCTGCGCGGCGATTTGGGGGTCCAAATCGAACCATACGGTCAGCTCGGGTTGGCGCAAAGCACCATCGGGCAAGGCCTGAACCATGCGCTCCAACTGGGCCAGCACCTGCCAGTCAAATCCACGCCCACCACCTTGGTATGCAAAAGTGGCGTCGGTGAAGCGGTCGCACAGCACGACATCGCCCCGAGCCAGTGCGGGCTCGATCACCTGAACGAGATGTTCGCGGCGAGCCGCGAACATCAACAACGCTTCGGTCAGTGCGTCCATGGGTTCGTGCAGCACCAACTCGCGCAGTTTTTCAGAAATGGGTGTGCCGCCGGGCTCGCGTGTCAGCACAACCGCCCTGCCCGCTTCGCGGAACAGCCGGGCCACAAGCGCAATGTGCGTGGACTTTCCCGCGCCGTCGATGCCTTCAAAACTGATGAACAAACCGCGTGTCATGGTGTGCGTGAAAGACAAAACCTGATTGTCGCAGGTGTCGCACCCTGTGGGAGCGGTCTCAGACCGCGATGGGGTGATATCAACATCGCCTACTTCTGCCCGCGCTGGTAACGGTTCACAGCCCGGTTGTGCTCGTCCAGCGTGGCGCTGAAGTGGCTGCTGCCGTCGCCTTTGGCGACAAAGTACAGCGCCTGCGTCTTGGCAGGTTGCACCGCCGCCCACAAAGCCGCTTTGCCGGGCATGGCAATCGGTGTGGGTGGCAAGCCGCCCCGGGTGTAGGTGTTCCAGGGGTTGTCGGTCTGCAAGTGAATGCGGCGCAGGTTGCCGTCAAACGTCTCACCCAAGCCATAAATCACCGTCGGGTCAGTCTGCAAACGCATGCCTATTCGCATGCGGTTGTTGAACACGCCAGAGATCAGCGGGCGGTCAGCGCCCTGGCCGGTTTCTTTTTCCACAATGCTCGCCAAAATCAAGGCCTCTTCGGGCGACTTGAGCGACACACCCGAATGACGGGCCTCCCAAGCCTGCTGCACATGCTTGTCCATGGCCTTCATGGCCCGCGTCAGAACCGCCAAGTCGCTGGAGCCCTTGGCATACGAATACGTATCCGGATAAAATCGCCCTTCCGGGGCCATGCCGGAACGGCCCAGTTTCTCCATCAAGGCGTCATCCTCCAGCGCCCGGCTGTCGGGTTTCAGGTGCTCGGCCTTGGCCAAGGCCTGGCGCACTTGCCGCCAGTTCCAGCCCTCCACAATCGTCACGGTGCGCAGGCTTTCTTCACCCCGCACCAGCATGCTCAGCAAGCGCTCGGGCGATGTGCCGGGGGCAATTTCATAGCTGCCTGCGCGCATCTGGCGCGACTGACCGGACAGGCGAAACCACGCATAAAGCAAGGTAGGTGATGTGTCCACACCGGCATCGGTCACGGCTTGCGCGATGGCTTTGGCCGATGTGCCCGGCTCGATCGACAAATCGACCGAGGTAGCCGCTGGCGCACGCAGCGGCATGGGGCCTTGCACCCAAAAATAGGCGGTAGCGGCCAGTGCCAAGGCCAGCACGACCAAACCTACCAAGCCCTTGAACAAACCTTTGATCACCCGCAACCTTTGAAAATGTCCGCACAGAGCCGATTGACTCTGGCGGCTGATCATAATTGGGACTTTCAGCCTTTGCTCTGTGGCCTCATTCGGCCTCCATTGATTTCTGTGGGCCTTGCCTGCGGGGCTCATCTCACACCTTTTGCCATGACCACCTCATCCATCGCCCCAATCGACCAATTCGCTTCACAGCTGCAAGGCGTTTCCGCCCTGCCCCACTTGGGCGTCATTCAGGCCCAAGGCGAGGACGCGGCCAACTTTTTGCACAACCAACTGAGCAACGACGTGCTGCTCTTGCCTGTGGGCCAGTCGCGCCTAGCCGCTTTTTGCTCGGCCAAAGGCCGCATGCAGGCCAGCTTTGTGGTCATCAAAACCGCGCCCGACACCGTCTTGCTGGTCATGAGCCTCGATTTGTTGGCTCAGACCCTCAAACGCCTGTCCATGTTCGTGCTGCGCGCCAAGGTCAAAATGATCGACGCCACCACCTCGTGGCAGTTGCGCGGCTTGTTGGGTAACAGCGCCCTTGCAGTTTTGGCTGAAGCCACACCCTGGCAAACCACCAGCAACGACGGGGGCCATGCCGTAGCGCTTTATCCCGCTGTGCTCGGCGACACCCAAATGCCCCGCGCCCTTTGGCTGGGGGCGCCAACTCAAGCACTTCCTGCTGGGGCAGAGCTGTCCACCGATGTGTGGGCCTGGGCCGAAGTCATGAGCGGCGTGACGCTGGTGACTCAGCCGCTGTTTGAGGCCTTCGTGCCGCAAATGCTCAATTACGAATCGGTCGGTGGCGTGAACTTCAAAAAAGGCTGCTACCCCGGGCAAGAAGTCGTGGCCCGCAGCCAGTTTCGCGGCACCCTCAAGCGCCGCACGGCGCTGGTCCACAGCCCTGTGGCTTTAACGACTGGGCAAGATGTGTTCACTGCCACAGACCCCGATCAGCCCTGCGCCACTGTGGTGCTGAGCGCGGCCAGGCCTGATGGTCAGGGTTTTGATGCGCTGGTCAGCGGTACGCTGGAAACCCAACAGTCTGGCTGGCTTGTGGGCAGCGCCCAAGGCGAGGCTCTGGAGTTGCTGCCGTTGCCTTACGCCCTGCTCGAAGACATTTAACTTTGCGAACTCAGGAGCCAAACCCTTGAACGCGTGGAATATCCCCGCATGGCTGGAAGCCGAGGTCAGAGCAAGGGACACGTCCTGCGTTTATTGCCATCGTGACTTCACCATTCCAGCCGTGACCCGTGGAGAAAAACCATCATGGGAGCACATCATCAACGATGAAAAGATCATCACCCGAACCAATATTTCACTGTGCTGCATGTCCTGTAACGCCAGCAAAGGCGCCAAAGATTTGAGGGTGTGGCTCGCTTCTAATTACTGCCAATCCAAGGGTATCGACAGAAGCACGGTGGCAGATATTGTGAAAGTCGCCCTGTCGGAAATCGAAAAAGCGGCGTGAGCCGCTTTTTTTCAAAGCCCCCGCACCATTTCAATGTGCGCAATCCCCGCATCCTCAAAAACACCCCCATGCGGCTCAAAGCCTGAGCGTTTGTAAAAACCCTCGGCACTGCATTGGGCGTGCAGGATGACCTGGGTGTCGCCCCGGTGTTGGGCGGCATCCATCAGGGCGTGCAAAACGCGGCGGCCCAGGTCGCTGCCGCGCATCTGCTTTTTGACGGCCATGCGGCCGATGCGGGCCACGCCCGGCGCGTGCTGGATCAGGCGGCCTGTGGCGAGGCAAAAGCCCATGCGGTTCAGTGCTACGGCGTGCAATGCGGTCTCGTCCTCGTGGTCCAACTCCATCTCAACGGGCACTTTTTGCTCCTCCACAAACACCTCGTGGCGCAGCGGGCTGGCCTGTTTGTGGAAGTCGTGCCACGAGCCCACATGCACCTGCACCATGTCTTCGCCGCGCTCAAAGCCTTCGAGCAGGTCGCGCAACGGGGCCGGGATGGGCTGGCTCTTTTTGGCCACGGGGTCGGCGTACACATAGACCATCTCGCTGGTGATCAGCAATTGATCGCCCCGAAAAATTGCACCGGAAAACGTCATGGACGAATTGCCGATCCGGTCGCAACGCATGCACACATCCAGAAAATCATCCATTTCGGCGCTCGCGTGGTACTCCAAGCTGGCCTTTTTGACAAACAAATCACCGCCCAGCTGGTGCATGGTCTCCGCGTAAGGCATGGCCAGTTGCCGCCAGTATTCGGTGACGGCGGTGTCGAAGTACATGAGGTAGTGACCGTTGAAAACGATCTTTTGCATGTCCACCTCGACCCAGCGCACGCGCATGCGGTGAGACAAACGAAAATCTTGGCGTTTCATGGGTTCAACTTTCAAAAGCGTTTTTCAAGGCCCGGCCCGCATCGGCGTGGGCTTGCAGGGCAAGAGGAATAGCGCGGCCCATGGTGATGAAGCCATGCACCACGCCTTTGTAAATTTCCAGATCGACCGGCACACCCGCCATGCGCAGCGCATCGGCGTACTGCACGCCTTCGTCCACCAACGGGTCGCATTCGGCCAAACCAATCCAAGCCGGGGTCAGGCCCGCATGGTCAGGGGCGTTCATGGGCGCGAAACGCCAATCGTCTCGGTCGGCTTCGTCGATGTAATTGGCAAAAAACCAGTCCACCGTGTCCTTGTCGAGCATGAAGCCTTCTGCAAACGTGTGGTGCGAGGCGGTGTCTTGCCGGGCGATGCAGCCGGGGTAAAACAGCAGCTGCAGGCGCAGGGGCAGTCCAGCATCACGGGCCATCAGGGCGCACACCGTGGCCAAAGTTCCACCTGCGCTGTCGCCGCCCACGGCCAATCGCGTGGTGTCCAAGCCCAGCGATCGGGCATGCTGCTGCAGCCAGTTCAGGGCGTCCCAACTGTCATGCACGGCCGTTGGAAAGCGGTGCTCAGGGGCCAGTCGGTAATCCAGCGACACCACAGCGCAATGCCCTTGGCGTGAGAGTTGGCGGCACAGCACGTCGTGGGTTGTGAGGCTGCCTACGCTGAAGCCCCCGCCGTGGATGTACAGCAGCACAGGCAAAGCGGCATCGCTGCGCGGTGCATACAGCCGGGCCGGCATGACGTGGCCATCGCGGGCTGGCAAGTTGATGTTTTCCACCCGATCCACCTGTGGGGCGGGCTGCAGGTCCAGCATGGGCCCGCCTATGTCGTAAAACTCGCGCGCTTGGGCAGGTGTCATGGCCGCCATCGGGGGGCGGCCTGCGCGTTCAACGCGCTCGATCAGGCTACGTGTGGCGGCATTCAACAACGATCGGGGGTTGGTGTGGTGGCTGCTCATGGGTGTGTGGGTTGTCGATGCCAGCAGGGCTGGGCGGCGGGGGCAAATTCAAACAAGGGGCAAAAAGGGAGCGAACAATGTTCGAACAAGGGTGACAGCCCTGGCGTGTGACCCGTGCCTTCCTGCATCAAAATGGGCTTTGATCGTACAACGCCCTGCCCCGCTGTTCTGTCACTTCCGGACCGGGGCGCCAGATTGGAGTTTTCGCATGTCCTTTATCAACTACGTCACCCAGATCCAGATCGACTTTGGCGCCGTTAAGCTGCTCCAAGCCGAATGCGAGCGCGTGGGCATTCGCAAACCCTTGATCGTGACCGACGCGGGCGTGAAAGCCGCGGGCGTGCTGCAAAAAGCCCTCGACGCCTTGCCCGGCTTGCCCGTCACGGTGTTTGACCAAACGCCGTCCAATCCCACCGAATCGGCGGTGCGCGCCGCAGCGGCCATGTACAAGCAACACGGCTGCGACGGCCTGATCGCGGTGGGCGGCGGCTCGGCCATCGACTGCGCCAAGGGCGTGGCGATTGCGGTCAGCCACGAAGGCCCGCTCAAAACTTACGCAACCATCGAAGGCGGGTCGCTCAAAATCACCGACCGCGTGGCCCCGATCATCGCCGTGCCCACCACCAGCGGCACGGGCAGCGAAGTGGCCAGGGGCGCGATTTTGATTCTGGACGATGGCCGCAAAGTGGGCTTTCACAGCTGGTTCATCGTGCCCAAAGCCGCCATTTGTGACCCCGAACTGACCTTCGGCCTGCCGCCCATGCTCACGGCTGCCACCGGCATGGACGCGGTGGCGCACTGCATGGAAACCTTCATGGCCGCGCCCTTCAACCCGCCAGCCGACGGCATCGCCTTGGATGGCCTGACCCGGGGCTGGGCGAATATCGAGCGCGCCACGGTCAATGGCCAAGACCGCGAAGCGCGCCTGAACATGATGAGCGCCAGCATGCAAGGCGCCATGGCTTTTCAAAAGGGCTTGGGCTGCGTGCACTCGCTCAGCCACAGCCTGGGCGGCGTGAACCCGCGCCTGCACCACGGCACTTTGAACGCCATGTTTTTGCCCGCCGTAGTGCGATTCAATGCGGCCGCCGAAAGTGTGCAAAAAGAAAACCGCCTGAACCGCATGGCTCAGGCCATGGGCTTGCAAAGCGGGTCTGACATCCCAGACGCCATACGGGACATGTGCGCCCGCTTAGGGCTGCCCACCGGGCTGGGTGCGATGGGTGTGACCGAAAGCCTGTTTGATGCCGTCATCACCGGGGCGCTGGCCGACCATTGCCACAAGACCAATCCGCGCATCGCCTCGGCGGACGAATACCGCGACATATTACTGACCAGCATGTGAGCTTGGTGAGTTTCGTGAGCTTAGGCCCGAGGGGATCGGGCTGCCTTTTTGTCTGCCAACTTGGCCTTGGCCCTTGCGCTGGCCTGCGCCTTGGCCAAATGCCCCCGCAAAGCCGCATCCCAGGATGACTTTGCCCAGTGCACGGCGTCCTTCGGCGCATCAAAAATTGAATCTGGCGCAGCCCAATACGACAGCGCCACGTCCTTACCCTTCATGGCATAAGTGAAAGGTGTCAGGCCCAACGCTTCAAATTCAGGCCGGTTGACTTCATCGGCTTTGAGGTACAGCTGCTGATCCATCACGATGGCGAACATCAGGCCCTCGTGGTAAAGGCCATGGCCGCCAAACATGCGGCGGGCTGACACCGGGGCCCAATCTTCCAGCAGCTCTTGCACAAAGGGAATGAAATCGCTCATGAGCGGAATCGGTTTCAGGGCGCGTCGTGACTGGGCATCTTGGCACCCACATGCAACTCTCCCCGCGCTTCAGCCAACTCCACCTGGCGCTGGCGTTCCGCCAGTTTTTCTTTTTGCTCGGGGGTGCGTTGGTCATGACAGTAGGCGCAGCTGACGCCCAACACGTAATGCGGTGATTGCTTGTCTTGCTCGCTCAGGGGCCAGCGGCACGAGCGGCAAAGATCGTGGTGGCCCAGCCCCAAGCCGTGGCCCACGCTCACGCGCTCGTCAAACACAAA
>JBIKRC010000089.1:0-7201 GCA_044349375.1 Limnohabitans sp. | reverse complement strand
GGGCCAATGCCTGCGGCTTCGTAAACCTGTTTGGCGGCATTGGCCGTCATGTCGTAGCCGACCACGCGGCGCATGTCGTCGCTCTCGAAGGTGCTGGGGGTGTCGGTGGTCATGGCCTGCGCGGCGATCACCACGCGCATGTCGAGCTTGTGCTTTTTGGCAAAGTCGGCCGAGCAAACGATGGCCGCCGCCGCGCCGCAGGTGGGCGGGCAGCACTGGTAGCGCGTGAGCGGGCCAAACACGGTGGGCGAGGCCATCACCTCTTCGAGCGTGAGTGTCTGGCGGAACACGGCCAGCGGGTTGCGGGCCGCGTGCTGGCGCGCCTTGACCGAGATGCGGCCAAAGGTGTCGGGGCGGATGCCGTACTGCTTCATGTAGTCCATGCCCGCGCCACCAAAGAATTGGGCGGCACGCGGCGCAGCCTCATCAAAACCCTGGTGCGCGGTCATGGTCTCAACAAACCGGACCATGGGCGCGGGGCGGTCTTGGTAGGCCCCTTTCAGCGGGCCGGGCACCATTTGCTCAAAACCCAGCGCAATGGCGCATTCGACCATGCCACTCTCGACCGCCTGGCGCGCCAGGTACAGCGCACTCGACCCGGTAGAGCAGTTGTTGTTGAGGTTGAAAACCGGAATGCCGGTCAGGCCCACGCCGTAAATGGCGGCCTGCCCAGCGGTGGAGTCGCCATAAACGTAGCCCACATAGGCCTGCTGCACCGCGTCGTAGGGCACGCCCGCGTCATCCAGCGCCAGCTGGGCCGCACGGGCACCCATGACGTTGTAGGACTCGCTGGCCCCGGGTTTGGTGAAAGGGATCATGCCCACGCCGACGACGTGAACTGCGCGCTTGCTAACGGCCATGCTTGCTCCTTGAAAGGCTTCGATACGGACAAAGTATCGAGCGGCAGCAGGGCTTTACCAATCGCCAATCAGGTCAAGATGATTGGCAGGAAGTGACATTTATTGGGCTGGGTGTACATCTGGCACTCAACTCAATCGGCTCGATATAAGTACATTTTCTCTCGTGACGGGTTTGGCCGTAATTCTTGTGAATAATTTTTAATGTGAGCCATCTGTCTCTCTTGGTTCTTACGATCAGAACGTGTCAATGACTTTGGCTTCTACCCATCGTTTCAGCATTGAGAATTGACTTTGCTGGCCTCTTCCATAAAATGCTATTGATATCAATATCTAATATCCATCACCATGACCACTCAAGTCCTTATCCGCCTCCCCACAGAGGTTGCACGGCGTTTTCGTGATGCCGTACCTGCTCGTCAACGGAGCAGTTTTATTTGCAAGCTTCTTGAGCAAAACCTTCCCAATCTGGATGAACACATGTACGAACTGGCCCTCAAGGCAGAGGCGTTTGACCGTGCCAACCCCGAGGAATCGAGCGAACTCGAATCAACCCTCATGGACGGTCTTGATTCCAACGAAACCTTTGATACGGACAAACTGTTCGCTCTATGTCAAAAATGAACATAGAGGTTGCACGGGGAGAAGTTTTTTGGGCACGACTTGATCCGACCATTGGCTCGGAACTTCAAAAAACCCGCCCGGTTGTTGTTCTCTCCATCAATCCAATCAACAAGGCACGAAAAACGGTGGTTGTCGTTCCACTCTCTACCTCAGCACCCGCCATCGAGTTTTTGAATGTCGCGTTGAAAGGTGGTTCAGTGGCTCGGTGTGAACATATCCGCTCCATCGATAAAGCCCGACTTGCCGACAAGATCGGCTCTATTTCAACTACAGACATGGCGAAGATCGAAGAAGGCATAGCGCGGATTCTTGGAATGAATCACTGATTAGCGGCCTCTGCACGGACAAGCGCTCAGGCCAGCACTTCGCCTTCAGCCGGTTCGTTGTGCGCCTGCCGATACGCCCCCGGCGTCAGACCCGTCCAGCCTTTGAAGGCGCGGTGAAAGGTGCTGGCTTCGGAAAAGCCCACCCGGGCGGCCACTTCGAGCAGGGGCAAATCAGACTGGGTAAGGTACTCGACGGCCACGTCGCGGCGCAGAGCGTCTTTGATCATTTGGTAGCCCTGGCCTTCGCGCTGCAGGCGGCGGCGCAGGGTTTGGGGGGTGGTGGCCAGCATGTCGCTGACGGCTTCGAGCGATGGCATTTCTTCGGCCAGGTAGCGGCGCAGCATGCGGCGGATGCGCTCGGTCAGGCTGGCCTGGTCGCGGTACTTGACCAGCAGGCAGGCCGGGGCTTGGTGCAAGAACTCTTCCACGCTTTCCTTGTTTTGCACCACGGGAAGTTCGAGCCATTTGGCGTCAAAGCGGTAGCCCCATTCGCCCGCCATCAGGAGGATGGGCGCCTGGAACAATTTGGACGCATCGCTGCGGCGGGCCACGTCGCTGTCTTGGTAGACGACGTCATCCACCGGGATGCGCCGTGCCGCCAGCCAGCACATGACGCCGTAGCTGAGGAACATGAACACCCGCACGGCGTAGGCTTGACGGTCGTTCAGTGTGTGGCGCGGGCTCATGCGCAGATAAGCCACGCCACCGCTGACCACTAGGCGCGGCACAAAGTCGGGCAGCAGCGTATGGTAATAACGCAGCCCGGCGCGCAGGGCGTCCCCCAGCTTGCGGTGGCCCACCAGCATGCGGCAGCCCATGGCGAATGAGCCTAGGGGCAAGGGGGCGGAGCTCAGGCCCCAAAACTCGTCCCGGTGGTGGCGCACCAGCGCCACCATAAGGCGGGCAAACTGGTTCTGGGTGACCCGCGCCAGTTTGGATTCGAGCAGCGCAGGCAGGATGCCTGCTCGGCGCAGCACGGCGGCACGCTGGTCTTCGTCCTCGATGGCCATGAGCATCTGCACCACCTGGTAAGCCGCGATGGTGTGCTGAATGCTGTGTTGGGGGGGCGTGACGGTGGGGGGGCGGTTCATGGCTCGGTCGGTCAGGACAGTGCCTCTATCCTACGACTTTGCGTTGGCACAAAACATCAATCTCGGCGTCATCGAGTCCCGCAGCGGTCAGCAGCTCGCGGGTGTGCTGGCCCTGCAGGGGCGCGGGACATTGCACTTCAAAGCGATAGCCGCTCATCTGCACTGGCATAGCCAGTTGTGTCATGGTCTCGCCCAGCGCGGTTTGCACCTGCACCCACATGCCCCGGTCTTGAAAGTGCGGCAACTTTTGCGCCTCGTCGAGCTTGAGCACGGGGGTCACGCAGCAGTCGGCACCATCGAGCAGCTGCGCCCAGTAGGCCAGGGGTTGGGCTTGCACCGCTTGGGCCACTTCGCGGCGCACCCAGTCGTTCAAGGCCTGGGTTTTGGGGATGTGGTGCTCGGCCAAGTCGGGGCGGCCCAGCAGCGTACAAAAGCTGTCCCAGAACTTGTGCTCGAAAGCGCCCACCGCCAGGTAGCGGCCGTCTTGTGTGGGGTACAGGCCGTAACAGGGCAGCGCGCCGGTCAGCTTGTCGCCCCCGGGCGAAGGGGTACGGCCCCGGCTGTGCAGGCCAGCGAGCGGGATCACCGCGTGGGCCAGCACGCCGTCGGCAATGGCCACGTCCACATGGCGGCCCTGAGCCGTGCGCTGCGCGTCGAACAGCGCGGCCAGGATGCCCATGACGGCGGGCATGGTGCCGCCCAGCAAGTCACCCATGGGCAGGTTGGACAGCGCCAGCTCGCCAGACGGCGTGCCCACCTGGTCGGCCACCCCGGCATAGCCGCAGTAGTTCAGGTCGTGCCCGGCCTTTTGACTGAGCGGCCCGGTCTGGCCGTAGCCGCTGATGCTGCAGTACACCAGGCGCGGGTTGCGTGCGCTCACCACGTCGTAGCCCAAGCCCAGTCGGGCCATCACGCCGGGGCGAAAGCCTTCAACCAGCACGTCGGCGGTCTCGCACAGCTGCAGTAAGAGCTGCACGCCTTCGGGGTGCTTGAGGTCCAGGCGCATGCCGCGCTTGTTGCGGTTGAGCATTTCGCGCACCGTGGGCGAGGCGTAGTCGCCCGCGACCAGGTCTTCGATCTTGATGACGTCGGCGCCCAGGTCGGCCAAGTGCAGGGTACACATGGGGCCGGGCAGCAGGCGGGTGAGGTCGAGCACGCGCACGCCTTGCAGCGGTGGGCGGTTGGGCGTGGGGCTGGCGGTTGTGCTGCTCATGCGCGTGCCCCTGCTGCGGTTTTGCGCAGTTCGGTCTTTTGCACCTTGCCTGCAGCCGTGAGTGGTAGCTTGTCGCGAAACTCGTAACTCTTGGGGCACTTGAAGCCGCTGATGAGCGCGTGGCAGTGCGCCGAGAGTTCTTCGGCGTTGGCCTGCGCACCGGGCTTGAGCACGACGATGGCGTGCACGGCCTCACCCCATTTCTCGTGGGGCACACCAATCACGGCGCACATCGACACCGCAGGGTGGCTGGTGAGGGTGCTTTCCACTTCGGCGGGGTAGACGTTTTCGCCGCCGGTGATGACCATGTCTTTGATGCGGTCGATGACGTACAGGTAGCCATGTGCGTCCATGGTGCCGCCGTCACCCGTGTGCAACCAGCCGCCCGCCAAGGCCTTGCGCGTGTCTTCTTCGCGGCCCCAGTAGCCTTGCATCACCGCCGGGCCGCGCACCAGGATTTCACCATGTGTGCCTGCGGGCAGCTCTTTGCCCTCAGCGTCGGCGATGCGGATCTCGGCCGAAACCCCGGCCTGACCCGCCGAGCGGATGCGCTGGCTGTCCAGAAAGGCCAGGTCACGGGAAATCGGCAAGTTTGAGACGGCTGCCGAGGTTTCAGTCATGCCGTACACATGGATGAAATCCACATCAGGGAAGGCCTGCAGGGCCCGCCTGAGCAGTGGCAACGTGATCGGCGCAGCGCCCCACAAGATGCGTTCGAGCCGGGGCAGGCCTTGCGGGTCAAAGCCGGGGGTGTCGAGCAGCATTTGCAGCATGCTGGGCACGATGACCAGATCGTTCACGCCTTCGCGGGCCATGATCTCGACCACGGGCTGGGGCTGAAATGCAGGAACTGTCACACAGGTGCCGCCCACCACCGTCTGGCCCAGCATGCGGCCCAGCCCCGCCACATGGAACATGGGCGAGGTCAGCAAGGTGACGTAATGCGGCGGGCTGGACACCTCGGCCATGCGCCCGACCAGTGCGGCCCAAAGGTTGCCGTGCGAGAGCATCACACCCTTGGGGAATCCGGTGGTGCCGCCGGTGTACACGATGGCGGCCAGCGTGTCGGGCGCGCTGCGTACATCCTCCAGCGGCTGTGCTGCGGGCAGTTGCGCCTCCAGCGGCAGATAGCCCGCCGGGGCCTGGGTTTCGCCCATATACAAACGCAGCCGCAGGGTCGACAGGGCGTCGGTCATGGCCTGTGCGGTGGCCATCAGGCTGTCGTCAACCGCCAGCGCACTGGCACCGCAGTCGTTCAGGGCGTAGGCCACTTCAGCGGCTGTCCAACGCGTGTTGATCGGGTTGATCACCAGCCCGGCCCAAGCCCCGGCCAGCAGCAGCTCGATCATGCGGTCGCTGTTGAGCGCCAACACGGACAAGCGCTCTCCCGGTTGCAGACCCAGCGCACGCAGGGCTGACGCGGTGCGGGCCACCCGGTCCACCAGCTGCCGGTAGGTCTGGCAGCGGCTGCCTGTGACGGTGGCAATTTTGTCGGGGTGCCTTTGCATCGAGCGGTGCAAACCAGCGGTGAGGTACATGCTTGTGTCTCCATTGGCGCGGCCTGGTTGCGGCCGTCGTCATGCGGTGATTGCACCGCGCAGGCGGGACGGCCGCAATCGCTGCAAGGCTCAAAGGGATTGGCAGAAAGTGACAGGACAACGGTCACAGACCTTCATGAATCCATTTTTTAAGCCCGCAAAGCGGTCATTTTTTCAGTTCATCAAGGTGACATCTTCGGCGCTCAGCATCTTGGATCAGTGACATTCCTTATTCTTCATGAGCACGGCATTGAACAAAGTACTGATCGTTGGGAGCGCACCCGATGCGGTGAAAACCGCAGATTGGGATACGTCTTGTTTTTCCCATACCGTGGTGATCAACAACGCCTGGAAAGCCTGTCCGTCCTGGAGTTGCTTGATTTACCCTGAAGACTTTCCTATCGACAGGCACCCCAGTGCAAAGGTCATGAACGGCAAACGCATTGTCACGGCCGAAGACTTTGTACCGGTTCAAAATGAATTTGGCGGCTTTGTGTATGCGGGCGGCACCATGTCTTTCACCGCTGGCTATTGGGCTCTTGGCGCACTCAAACCCGATGTCATCGCCTACATCGGCTGCGACATGGTGTACGAAGCCAAGCCCGGTCAGTCGACCCATTTTTATGGCGCGGGCACAGCCGACCCCTTGCGCTCCGATGTCACCTTGCAAAGCCTTGAAGCCAAATCTCTGCGCTTTCAGGCTTTGGCCCATCAAAACGGCTGTGCCGTGGTCAATTTGTCGGAGCTTGAAAACTCCAGACTTTGCTTTCCGCGCTTGGCTTTTTCGGCCCTTGAAGTCATGACCGAACGCCCGTGTTTTGAGGTTCAAGAGCCGTCGGCTGTTCAAACCGCCTTGCGCGCCGAGGCCGATTTGGGCTACTGGGTCGCGTCTGGGCGCTATTGGGAAGAACACGACAGGTTTGACGGCCAGAAGTTGCGTGACATTGATGCCCTGTGGCTGGCCACCGCACCTGAATTGGCAATGCTCTGACTTGACTCACCCCCTCGCCATTCTTTTTCACAACACGCGCATCACACCATGACCACTGCACTCAAATATGAAGCTGACTCCATCATGGCTTCCGATGGCCTGCGTTACACCTTCAAAGGCGGCGGCTCGCCTTTCAAGGATTCGGCCAACATGGGCACCATGAGTTGCTACCGGTGTGGGCTGCACAAGCCGCGCGCGCTGGGTTCGTTCACCCGCTTTTTGAACCAACGCACATTTGTGTGCCAAGCGTGCACAACGCAGCCCAAAAAATCACCGGCTTGATTTAACCGTCACGCAGACGCGCCAAGCAGCCTTGGCAAACCCGTGGCAAGCCATGGCACTGACGCGATGGCCAGTGTGCCCAAAAAGATCGCGAACAAAGCCGGCAACACCGCCACGGCCACTTCACTCACCGGCTTTTTGAACATGGCCGATGAAAAATAAATGTTCATGCCTGCCGGTGGGCACAAAAAGCCCATCTCCATGGCGGCCAGGAAAATGATGCCAAAGTGAACCGGGTCAATGCCATAGCTCATGGCCACCGGCAACAGCAAGGGCACC
>JBIKRC010000088.1:0-7214 GCA_044349375.1 Limnohabitans sp. | reverse complement strand
GGAGTTGAGCGACGCCCGCTTGCCGCCCGCATGGCTGGAAGGCGGCACTTCCAAGTTTTTGCTGGGCACCGACGATCAGGGGCGCGACATTTTGTCGGCCCTGATCTATGGTTCGCGCATTTCTTTGATCGTCGGCTTGGCTTCGGTCCTCTTGTCGGTGGTGGTTGGCGTGGGCCTGGGCTTGTTGGCAGGTTTCAAGGGCGGCTGGCTCGATGCTTTGCTCATGCGCCTGTGCGATGTGATGCTGTCCTTCCCAGCCATTTTGGTGGCGCTCTTGATCGCGGGTGTGGGGCGTGCCCTGTTTCCCAATGCACACGAATCGCTGGCCTTTGGGGTGCTGATCATTTCGATCTCGCTGACGGGTTGGGTGCAATACGCCCGCACGGTGCGCGGCACCACTTTGGTGGAGCGCAACAAAGAATACGTACAAGCCGCCCGCGTGACGGGTGTGGCGCCGTTGCGCATCATGTTCAAGCATGTGCTGCCCAACGTGATGGGTCCGGTCATGGTGCTGGCCACCATTCAAGTGGCCACGGCCATCATCACCGAAGCCACGCTGTCATTTTTGGGTGTGGGCGCACCGCCCACCTCGCCCTCGCTGGGCACGCTGATTCGTGTGGGCAACGACTATTTGTTCTCGGGCGAGTGGTGGATCACGATTTTCCCGGGCCTGATGCTGGTGGTGATCGCCTTGTCGGTCAACTTGCTGGGTGACTGGTTGCGCGACGCGCTGAATCCGAGATTGCGATGAGTCTTTTACAAGTCAAAAATTTGGTGGTGGAATTCCCCAGCCGCCACGGTACGTTGCGTGCGCTGGACGATATTTCTTTCGACATTGCCCCCGGCGAAATTCTGGGTGTGGTGGGCGAATCCGGTGCGGGCAAATCGCTCACAGGCGCGGCCATCATTGGCCTGTTGGAGCCACCGGGCCGTGTGGCCGGGGGGCAAATCCTGCTCGAAGGCCAGCGCATCGATCACCTGAACAACGACGAGATGCGCCACATTCGGGGCCGCAAGATCGGTGCGATTTTTCAGGACCCGCTGACCTCGCTCAACCCGCTGTACTCCATCGGCAGACAGCTGACCGAAACCATCTTGGCCCACCTGCCGGTAACGCCCCAGGAGGCACGCCAGCGCGCCATCCAGCTGCTCAAGGACACCGGCATTTCGGCCGCCGAAGAGCGCATCGACCATTACCCGCACCAGTTCTCGGGCGGCATGCGCCAACGCGTGGTGATTGCCCTGGCCTTGGCTGCCGAGCCGCAGCTCATCGTGGCTGACGAGCCGACCACCGCGCTCGACGTGTCGATCCAGGCGCAGATCATCAGCTTGCTCAAAAAGGTCTGCAAAGACCGGGGCGCTGCAGTCATGTTGATCACGCACGACATGGGTGTGATCGCCGAGACCTGCGACCGCGTGGCTGTTTTGTACGCTGGGCGCGTGGCCGAAATCGGCCCGGTTCACCAGGTCATCAACCACCCCGCACACCCTTACACCGCAGGCCTGATGGCCTCGATCCCCGACATGGACAGTGACCGCGAACGCCTGAACCAAATTGACGGTGCCATGCCGCGCCTGAACGCCATCCCGCAAGGCTGCGCCTTCAATCCGCGCTGCCCCAAAGCCTTTGACCGCTGCCGCCAGGAGCGGCCCGATTTGGTCCAAGCGGGCGCCAACATGGCCGCTTGCTGGTTGCATGACGGGAGCGGCGCATGAGTGACAACATGACCAACGCCAAACCCCAGCCCCTGGTCGTGGCGCACGATCTGGCCAAGACTTTTGACGTGTCGGCCCCTTGGCTCAACCGCGTGATCGAGGGCAAACCGCGCCAACTGCTCAACGCCGTAGACGGCGTGAGTTTTGAGATTGAACGCGGCAAAACCCTGGCCCTGGTGGGCGAGTCCGGTTGCGGCAAAAGCACGGTGGCCCGCTTGCTGGTGGGCCTGTACGAGCCCACACGCGGAGGCCTGACCTTTGACGGGCAAGACGCGCACGCCGCTTTCAAATCAAGCGACGCGCAAAAGATGCGCCAGCGCATCCAGATGATTTTCCAAGACCCCTACGCCAGCCTGAACCCGCGCTGGACGGTGGACGACATCATTGGCGAACCGCTCAAAGAGCATGGTTTGATCAAGGACGCCGAAGAGCTCAAAGCCCGTGTGGCCGAGTTGCTCAAGTCGGTGGGCTTGTCGCCGCTCGACATGGTCAAGTACCCGCACCAGTTCTCAGGCGGTCAGCGCCAACGCATCTCCATCGCCCGAGCCCTGGCCACCGCGCCCGAGTTTTTAGTGTGCGACGAGCCGACCTCGGCGCTCGATGTGAGCGTGCAGGCGCAGGTGCTCAACATCATGAAAGACCTGCAGCGCGAGCGCGGTTTGACGTATTTGTTCATCAGCCACAACCTGGCCGTGGTACGCCATGTGAGCGACCAGGTGGGCGTGATGTATTTGGGCCGACTGGTGGAGCTGTCCGACAAGCACACCTTGTTTGGCAACCCGCAGCACCCTTACACCAAGATGCTGCTGGACGCGATTCCGAAGATGCACGACACCGGCCGCGCCCGCACCCCGGTGCAAGGCGAAGTGCCCAACCCGTTGAACCCGCCCACGGGCTGCACTTTCCACCCCCGCTGCCCGCAGGCCACCGACATCTGCCGTGCTGAGCGCCCCGCTTTGCGTGATTTCAAAGGCATCAAGATCGCTTGTCACGCGGTGGTGTGACTTTAAGTCTTTGTCTGTTGATGAGATTTCGCTTGTTTTGAGTGGCCAATGGGCGGCAGATTCAAGACAGAGTTAACAGTGAAAATGAGGTAACAGATTTTCTTGCTGACATTGAAAGGTTTCAAAATGGACAAGGCAAATAAAGTACAGGTCAACGTCGACAGTTTGGTCGATATGGGCAAGCGCTTCACCCATGCTTGGAGTCGTGCCAGTGCGGGCAAGAGGCTGGGCGAAACGCACATCACCTTCTTGGATGTACAGACCATGCTGGAAACGCTGAGTCCTCGTCGCTTGGAGTTGCTCAAATTCGTTCGCCAACACGGTGCTGAAAATATCAAAGAGCTGGCCTTGTCGCTGAAGCGTGACTATAAAAACGTTCACGGCGATGTGGCTGTGCTGGAGTCGGCTGGGTTGCTTTTGCGCGATGGTCGCAAGCTGTCGGCACCGTGGGATGAGTTGAATGCCAGTGTGTCACTGACGCACTGATTCAAGTCCTAATTCAAGGAAAACCCTGCACAGGTTTTGCCTTGGGCGTGTCGCGCAGCACCCTCAACACCCTCGAAAATACCGGCAAGGGTTCGGTGACTTCCTGGATCAAACTGGTGCAGTGCTTAGGGCAAGAAGGGCAATTGCAGCCGCTGTTCAAACCCGTGATCGCGTCCATCGCTGACATGGCGACACAGCTACTACCCGCTCGTCAGCGCGTCACCCGAAAGCGCCTTCGGCCTGTGGTCAAGCCATGAAAACAGTGCATTTGTGGTGAGGGGTTTGAACATCCAGCGCAGCCATGTGATGCAGTTGGCGCAGACAGGTGGGTTGGATCAGCGTTGGGCCGCTCACCGGCTCGATGGCATGCTGTGCGTGTTGGACCAGTGGCGCGAACTGGTCGGTGGATTCGACATTCGACAGCCCACCGCTCAATCCATCCTGCAGGCGGTACAAAAGCAACGCTCACGTTTGGCGTGACCGCTCCTGCGCCGTGCCCTGCAAGGTGCGCCCCGGTCGAACAGCGATCTTCAGTTGAATCGGTAATGCGCACCCAACTTGAATGACAGCGATTGTTGTCGTGTCGCTGGCTGACTGGCGCTCGCTCGTAAAACACCATTGCGGTAAATCGCTTGCGCTGCGCCGTGTGGTGATCGCTCTGACTGGAAATCCATCGCCATTTCACAAAGCCAGCCTGCCTCGGTTGCGCCAGTTCCGCAGCCCGACCACTGCACACCAGCTGCCCAATAGTGCATGCGCCCCAAGGGCAGAACGGCTGCATCCATGCCGGGCAAAGTGACATGCAGATGGCCTTGGAGACCTGAGCCCATCCAGATGCGTGATTGCACGCGTCCATGGCTTGTCAAATCCAGCGTGTGCTGCAAACCGAGCGCCAATGCAGTCTGGTGGTAACGCTCCAAATATCCCTGCACAGAGCCAACGGACTTCAAATCGCGGTCACTGGTTCGCCACAGATAACGCGCGCCCAAAGCCCAAGCCTGTCCCCATGGATGCCACAGTTGAGCATCCAGTTCATGGGTGCGGATTTCCGATGTGGTTTCTACCGGCTGCCTGAGGTTGGTCACACCAGTGTAAAAACGATGGCCTGCTGCACGGCTGCCAGAGAGTTGTAGCGCCCATTGTCCGCAGGTGGCGCGCCAACCGGCTCCCGCTTTCAAGAGTTGACCACGTTCAGTCAACAACGTTTCACCGGATCGGTCATGTTCTTGCCAACGGCTTTGAACAGGTCCCGCCGACACCGTGAACTCATGGTCATGACAAAGGGCATCGGCGGCTGCTTCTGTTGCATGGCTCTTGGCAGCGCACAACATAAAAAGGCCGCATAAGCGGCCTGCGGTCTGAGCGATCCGCCCACCGGTCACTGCAATGAAGCCCAAGTGACCACTTTGGATTCTTCATAGACACCATCACCCGTCCCATCAAGCTCAAGCCTGACATTGCTCGATGAAACAGCAGTGATGCGAATCTTCGAGCCTGCTTGTCCTGTGATGAGCATCTGGCCAGCATAAGGGTAAGAGGTACCGTT
This sequence comes from Limnohabitans sp., assembly GCA_044349375.1. Classification (GTDB taxonomy): domain Bacteria; phylum Pseudomonadota; class Gammaproteobacteria; order Burkholderiales; family Burkholderiaceae_C; genus Limnohabitans_A. The sequence continues at coordinate 2,462 of JBIKRC010000088.1, read as the reverse complement.
TCTCGTCAGCCAAGGCGAAGTGGTCGTCAGCACCACCAATTGATTGCCAAAACTCGACAACGCCAAAGTTGCTGCAAAGGTCAGTTGATCATTACTTGTGTTCGAATCATTCAGGGTCATTGAAACACCCGTCATGTTGGTGTTCTTGATCACACCTGAAACACTGGTCGTAGATCTCAGACTGCTGCTGCTGATCGTGTAAGTGGTGTTCGTTGAAGACTCTTGGAAGCGCAAACGCATGTCACCTGCGCCCGTTGCACTTGTGTTACCGGAAACAACACTGAAGTTGTTCAAAGTTAAGCTGATGTCTGCTGCGGAGTAGAAGCCGTCTGTGAAGCTGTTGACCACAAACGACATGTTGCCGCTGACGCGTTCAGTGCTGCTGATGGCGCAATTGGCAAATGAAATTGAAGCCGAGTCACCGGCATCGAGCTCGTCGTTGTTGTTGGCGTCATTCTCGGTGGCATTGATTGTGCCCCCATAAGGACAAGCTTCTGACATCGACATCTCGACACCACTTAGAACGGCAGTGTTGCCGACGGTCCAAGTTTTGATGTTCTTGACTTGCGACAACAGTGCAGGCATCCAGGCAGGTGGTGTTTCCATCGCCACCCCTGTTAACAAGGACGAGCTGCTGGAAGACAAGGCAAGAAGGCCATTCATATTTCCCACTACCGCTTGGCTAACAGGTTCGTAATTGACGCTTGTCAAAACCAAAGGCGTGTTTGCAATTTGCGCACTGCCGCCACCTCCGCCGCTAACGTCGCCATTATCGCCGCCGCTACCGCCGCCACCGCCACCGCCACCGCATGCAGCGAGCACCAGACAAAACACCACAGGAAAATATGAAAAACGCATTTTTATTCATTAAGTTAAAAAAGGTTACCAGCATAAAAAATACCCACCGATTTTATTCGGTGGGTATAGCTTGTCAAATCCTCAACTGTCTCTCGACAGCATTGGATCAGAAGTTGTGTTTCACGCCAGCTTCAAAGCCAGTCGACTTACGACCCGTGAAATCGCTGGTAATGGCTGACCCAACAGTCTGGCCATATCCTTCCTTGTTTGTCAGGGCAGCATAATTTGCGTACACAGAAGTGCGCTTGCTGAGGTTGTAAATACCGCCGACGGCGAATTGTGTGCCGACCTTTTCATCTTCAGCTTTGCGGGTAATGTACGAAGCCTTCAGAACAGCTGCGCCAACCGGTACTGCCACACCCAGGATGGTGGTTTTGGATTTCGCAGAGGCGTCTGCTCCCACAACACTGATGCCAAGTTTGTCGGTCTTATAGCCAGCGCTGACCGTAGCAAAACCTAAGTTGTACGACGCTGCCATGAAGTTGGTTGTGTACTTGATGTTGTCGGTTGCCTCGGTAATGGTGCTTGCTGGAACAACGGGGAAGCTGGGGGATGCTGCAATCAAAGCGTTTGCTGCTGCTGCACCGCCCTTTGTGGCTTGGTTGGCAACGGCAACTGTGAGCGGCCCTTGTGCATAGGTCAGTCGGGCGCTGGTCATCGTGCCTGCCTTGTCCGCAATCCGAGTGTTTTCGTTGCCGAAGCTGTACATCGCATTGGCGGAGAACCCGCTAAACACTGGGCTGTAGTAAGCAATACTATTGTTTGCACGTACAGCATTCGGGTCAGCAACCACAAGTCCTGTTGGTAATTGCGAGCCTGCGCCTGATGCGGACGCTGTTTGCGCAGTGACAAAAGTGCCTGCTAAAGCTCGGGTAACTCCTGAGAACCAGGTCATGTCAGCCGTATCAGCAGTGGCTTGAGCCGGCGTCGCATTGGCAGGCGATGTGTAGCCCATGGTCAGTGCGTTCGCCAAGTTGTAGGAAGAACCCACACCGTTGGTGCCGAACGGGTCTGCAATACCAGCAACCGTAAACAGCGGCGTGTAGTCGCGGCCCAAGCGCACTTCGCCGAAGCCACCCATCACACCAACAGTCGACTTGCGGGTGAAGTTGAAGCCAGCAGGTGTGCCGGTGTCAGGGTTCATGCCGCCTTCGAAATGGAAGCCAGCTTTCAAGCCGCCACCCAGATCTTCGGTGCCCATGACACCGAAGCGGCTCGAGTAGATGCCGTCTTGTGCCAGACCGCTGAACTTGTTGTCGCCAGATTTGACGCTGCGGTAGTTGATGTCAGCGCCACCAAACAAAGTCACGGTGGATTGAGCGAAAGCGCCAGTGGCGGCTGCCACTGTAGCCAGGGCAGCTAGATTAATAGAGCCACTTTATACTGAAGAAACTACACTGTCTTGTGACATGCTATACATTTATAGATAATGAAAGTCAGCCCATTACTTGCACCACTTTGCGCCAGTCTGGAGGACTTTTTGCGCAAGCCAATGGATGTCATTAACTTGTCGGGAGACTCGGCGGTTGCCATCTTGGACGCTAACAAGCCAGTCTTTTATGTGGTGAGCCCCTTGGTGTGGGAGCACATGAACAACGCAAGGG
>JBIKRC010000087.1:0-7430 GCA_044349375.1 Limnohabitans sp. | reverse complement strand
CTGAACAGGAGTCATGATTCATGCAACCCAAAGAAGTCAAAGAGGCCCTGGGCACGGGTGTGGTGATCGAAGCCATCCAGTCCATGTCGGGTGCCGAATCCATCGCGCCGGACCACATGGGGCGCGGGCGCATGCCCAGCCAAGGCTACATCCCCAAAGCCATTGCGGTCGATGCAGGTTTGCGTCGGCAGGTCGAAGAATTGCTGTTCCATCAAGCTGTCTTGCTTGACAACAAGGCCTGGGGCGAGTGGGCCGAATTGTTCAGCGAAGACGGTGTTTATTGGATGCCCTCGACCCCGCTGCAAACCGACTGGCGGCGCGAGGCATCGATTTTTGCCGAAGACCGTTTGCTGATGGAAGTGCGCATGGGCCGTTTGCTGCACCCCAACGCTTGGTCACAAGCAGCGCAATGGGGCACCAACCACATCGTGGGCAACATCGTGATTGAAGCGGCGACACCCACCACGCTGGAGGTGTATTCGCGCTTTCAGATGATGGAGATGCGCCGTGATCAGGTGCGCCACTTCGGCGGCAGTTACCGCCACACGCTGGTGCTGCAAGATGGGATATGGAAGATCAAGTTGCAGCGGGTGGACATGACCAATGGCCAAGCCGCTTACGACTATGTGATCCAGGCCTGGGTGTAAGCCAGCAGACGGGGACACACAGCCGTGGAGACCTGCACCTGACTCAAGTCCGGTTGGTTTCCCGGCTGGCAATGACGCCGCCGCCCAGGCACACCTCGCCGTCGTAGAGCACGGCGCTTTGCCCGGGGGTGACGGCCCACTGGTCTTGTGCAAAGTCCAGCTCAAACCCGAGTTCAAAGCTTGGTTCACAGTACGCCTGACCCTCTGCCATGGGCAGGGGCAGGTAGCTGCAAGGTGCATCGGCTTGCCGGTAACGCGTCTTGGCGGCGTAGGCCCCGGGCGCAGGGGCCTGGCCTGCGCACCAGCTCACATCGGTGGCTTGCAATTGTGGTGACAACAGCCAGGGGTGGTCGTGGCCTTGCACCACCCACAAGGTGTTGTTGGGGATGTCTTTGCGGGCCACAAACCAAGGCGTGTGCTCGCCCGCGCCGCGCAAGCCGCGTGCCTGCAAGGCCTTCATGTCGTCACCTTTGGCCTTGATGCCACCAATGCCCAAGCCTTGACGCTGGCCCAGGGTGTAAAAACTCAGGCCTACATGTCGGCCAATGGTGCGGCCTGAGGGGTCCTTGATCGGGCCCGGCTCCTTGCTGATGTAGCGGTTCAAAAATTCGCGGAAGGGCCGCTCGCCAATGAAGCAGATGCCCGTGGAATCTTTCTTTTTGGCATTGGGCAAACCGATCTCTTCGGCAATGCGGCGCACTTCCTTCTTGTGCAACTCGCCCACCGGAAACAGTGTTTTGGACAGCTGTGCCTGGTTCAGGCGGTGCAGGAAATAGCTTTGGTCTTTGCTGGGGTCCAAGCCCTTGAGCAGTTCAAACAGACCGCTGGCCGTGTTCTGCCGTACACGGGCATAGTGGCCGGTGGCGATTTTTTCGGCTCCCAGCCGCATGGCGTGGTCCAAAAATGATTTGAACTTGATCTCGGCGTTGCACAGGATGTCCGGGTTGGGCGTGCGCCCGGCTTGGTATTCACGCACAAACTCCGAAAAAACCCGATCCTTGTAGTCGGCCGCAAAATTGACGTGTTCGATCTCGATGCCCAGCACATCGGCCACGGCAGCGGCATCCACAAAGTCGACGTTCGAAGAGCAGTATTCACTGTCATCGTCGTCTTCCCAGTTTTTCATGAAGATGCCAATCACCTCGTGGCCTTGCTGTTTGAGCAGGTGGGCCGTGACGGCAGAATCGACGCCGCCGGACAAGCCGACGACCACGCGTGAAAAGTGTGACATGACCGAATTATCCAGCGCACGGTGCCAGGGTCAGCGTTTGGCGAAAATTTATAATGCCTGATTAGCTGAAACTCATGACCTTGCATTGCACATGGTGCCTCCCCATCCGAACTTTCTTGCGCGACACGGCGCGAGGCCTGTTCATCGTGACCCACAGTGGCCTGGCCATGGTGGGCCTGAGCGCGGCTGCCCTGGTGCTGGCCTTGTGGTGGCAGCCCCTTTGGTTGAACCAAGCTGAAGGAACGCTTTTCGATTGGTTGCGTGAGCGCCAGGTGTTGCTGTCTTGGTTGCCTGAAAACACCGCCGAGCGCGCCACCGCGGTTGACTTGAAGGATTTGCCCAAGTCCCAGGCGGCCGTGGCTGAGTGGTTGGCTCGCAAATACAAAGTGGCCCCGGAGCCTTTGGCTGCGCTGGTCGCAGAGTCGCATGTGCTGTCCAAAAAGACCAAGCTGCCGCCCCATCTGATCTTGGCAGTGATGGCCATCGAGTCCAACTTTCATCCTTACGTGCAAAGCCAAGCGGGTGCGCAAGGTTTGATGCAGGTCATGACGGGCATCCATGCCCAGCGCTACGAAGCCTATGGTGGCAAATTGGCCGCATTTGACCCGATCAGCAATTTACGGGTAGGTGTAGGCGTGCTGTCGGACGCCATCAAACTTCGGGGTGGCTCCATCGAAGACGGCCTCAAGTTTTACCTGGGGGGCTACGAGCTGACTGAAGACGGCGGCTATGTGGCCAAAGTTCTGGCGGAGCAGGCCTTTCTTGATCAAGTGGCTGCAGGCGTCAACGTGCCGATACAGTGAGTCAAGAGGGGTCAATGTCGATTCGACAGAGGGGGCAAATCGGCCACAGCGGTGTCGGTGTGAATCACACCCAGTGGAAAGCGTTGTCCGGCCAGGTGGTCTTCGATGCAGCGCAAGACCAGGGGGCTGCGGTGGCGCTCGGCGCTGGCGCGCACTTCCTCGGGCGTCATCCACAGTGTGCGCACGATGCCCTCGTCCAGACTCAAATGGGGCTGCAGTTCGCCGATGTCGCCGCAAAATGCCATGCGCACATAGGTGATGTCTTCGCCCGTCGCTGGACGCTGAAAGCGTGAGAGGTAAATGCCCACCAAGGCGGTGGGCCTGAACGGCTGGGCCGTTTCCTCCAGCGCTTCACGGGCGCAGGCTTGCTCGGGCGATTCGCCCGGGTCCAGGTGGCCTGCCGGATTGTTCAGTCGCAAACCCTCTTGGGTGTGTTCTTCGATCAACAGGTAGCGGCCATCGCGCTCGATGATGGCGGCCACGGTGACATTGGGTTTCCAGCGTGTGTCCATGACTTCAATTATCGGTGGGCCAACGGTTCAAAATGTTCGGCATCCTGACTTCGGCACCTAAAAATTGCCCGGGTAGGCCAATTCAGCCCCGTTGTATCCGTGTTCTCTCATGTTTTATGGCTCTAACGGCCCCAACATGCTTGCGAAGGACTTGCTTTGGGCTCGAATGGATTAACTTCGGTTAAGCTTTAAGATTGGCCATATTTTTTTGTGGATTGAGTGAGGAGATTGACATGCAGACTGGCGACAACGCCCCCACGCCGCAGCGCATTGGCGTGCCCAAAGAGATTTTTTCCGGTGAAAAACGGGTGGCCACGGTCCCCGATGCGGTGACCAAACTGGTCAAACTCGGTTTTGCCGTGGTCGTGGAGCAAGGCGCGGGCGATTTGGCCGACCTGTCGGACGCGGCCTATGTCGAAGCCGGTGCCACCATTGCCCCCAACGCCGTGGCGCTCTGGAGCGGCAGCGACATCGTCTTCAAGGTGCGGGCCCCCACGCCTGACGAAGTGGCGCTGATGCACGAAGGTCAAACGGTGATCGGCTTTCTGTGGCCAGCACAAAACCCCGATTTGATGCAGCAATTGGCGGCCAAAAAGGTCACGGCGCTGTCGATCGATGCATTGCCCCGTACCCTCAGCCGCGCCCAGAAGATGGATGCGTTGACTTCCATGGCCGGTGTCAGCGGTTACCGCGCTGTGGTGGAGTCGGCCAACGCCTTTGGCCGTTTCTTCAACGGCCAGATCACGGCCGCGGGCAAAGTGCCCCCCGCTAAAGTGTTCATTGCCGGTGCCGGTGTGGCCGGACTGGCTGCCATTGGCGCAGCCGCCAGCCTGGGCGCCATTGTGCGTGCCAACGACACCCGCGCCGAAGTGGCCGACCAGGTTGTCTCGCTGGGCGGTGAGTTCGTCAAGGTGGACTACGAAGAAGAAGGCTCGGGCGGCGGCGGTTACGCCAAGGTCATGAGCGAAGGCTTTCAGGCCGCGCAGCGCGAGATGTACGCCAAACAGGCCAAAGAGTGCGACATCATCATCACCACCGCGTTGATCCCCGGCAAACCCGCGCCCAAGCTGATCACCGCCGAGATGGTGCAAAGCATGAAGCCCGGCAGCGTGATCGTGGACATGGCTGCCGAGCAAGGCGGCAACTGCGAATTGACCGAACCTGGCAAGGCCGTGGTCAAACACGGTGTGACCATCGTGGGTTACACCGACCTGGCTTCGCGCATGGCGCGCCAGTCGTCCACGCTGTACGGCACCAACTTGTTTCGCCTGACCGAAGAGCTGTGCAAGACCAAGGACGGCGTGATCAACGTCAATATGGAAGACGACGCCATTCGGGGCCTGACGGTCATCAAGGATGGCGAGATCACCTGGCCAGCGCCGCCTTTGGTGGTGGCCCCCAAGCCGGCTCCCAAGCCTGCCGCGGCACCCACCGCCAAAAAAGGCCACGGCCATGGTGAACCTTCCGGCCCCATGCCGGTGGGCCAGTTGCTCATCGTGTCGGCGGTTGCCGCCGTGCTGCTGGTGCTGGTCGGTGCCTATGCGCCCGCTGCGTTCCTGTCGCACTTCACGGTGTTTGTGTTGGCCTGCTTTGTGGGCTACATGGTGGTTTGGAACGTCAAGCCCGCGCTGCACACCCCGCTCATGAGTGTGACCAACGCGATCAGCTCCATCATCGCCATTGGCGCGCTGGTGCAGATTTCGCCCTTGGCTGCGGCCGGTCGACCCAACTCGCTGATCGGCATCCTGGCCGCTTTGGCCTTGGTGCTGACCGCCATCAACATGTTTGGCGGCTTTGCCGTCACCCAGCGCATGCTGGCGATGTTCCGAAAGTAAATGAATTTGGGGACAGATCTTTAGCTCTGTCCCCGACCGATTGATGAATTTGGGGACAGATCTTTGGCTCTGTAACCGACCGATTGATAAAAGAGACCCTTATGAACTCAAGTCTGGCCACGGTCGCCTACATCGGCGCGACCATTCTTTTCATCCTCAGCCTGGGCGGTTTGTCCAACCAGGAAACCGCACGGCGCGGCAACCTCTACGGCATGATCGGAATGAGCCTGGCCGTGCTGGCCACCATCTTTGGCCCGCAAGTCACGGCCGAGGGCATCCCCATGATCTTGGGAGCCATGCTGGTGGGCGCGATCATTGGCCTGTACGCTGCGCGCAAAGTACAGATGACGCAAATGCCCGAGCTGGTGGCGCTCATGCACAGCATGGTCGGCATGGCGGCGGCGCTGGTCGGTTACGCCACCTTTGTGGACCCCGAAGCCTCCAAAAATCTGGACGGCGCAGCGCACGCCATCCACGCGGGTGAAATCTACATCGGCATCTTCATTGGTGCGGTGACTTTCTCCGGCTCGGTGGCGGCGTTCGGCAAGTTGTCCGGTCGCATCGGTGGCAGCCCCTTGTTGTTGCCCGGCCGCCATTGGCTCAACCTGGTGGGCTTGATTGCGGTGATTTACTTTGGCCGTGAATTCATGAACGCCCACACGGTGGAAGACGGCATGCTGCCCTTGATCATCATGACCGCCATTGCCTTGCTCTTTGGCATTCACATGGTCATGGCCATTGGTGGTGCCGACATGCCGGTGGTGGTCTCCATGCTCAACAGCTATTCCGGCTGGGCAGCAGCGGCCACCGGCTTCATGCTGAGCAATGACTTGTTGATCGTGATCGGTGCCTTGGTCGGCTCCAGCGGCGCGATTTTGTCCTACATCATGTGCAACGCCATGAACCGCAGCTTCATCAGCGTGATCGCCGGGGGCTTTGGCACCACAGCGGCCGCACCCAAGCCGACGGGCGAAGCGGCCGAGCCGGTGGGCGAGGTCAGCCCCATCTTGGCCGCCGAGACCGCCGAGCTGCTGCGTGACGCCAAAAACGTGATCGTGGTGCCCGGCTACGGCATGGCTGTAGCGCAGGCCCAGCACACGGTGTTTGAAATCACCAAGCAGTTGCGCGAAAAAGGCGTGAACGTGCGCTTTGGTATCCACCCGGTGGCCGGACGCATGCCGGGTCACATGAACGTGCTCTTGGCCGAAGCCAGGGTGCCTTACGACATCGTGTTCGAGATGGACGAACTCAACGAGGACTTCCCCGAGACCGATGTGGCCATCGTCATTGGTGCCAACGACATCGTGAACCCGGCAGCCCAAGACGACCCGACCAGCCCGATCGCCGGCATGCCGGTGCTTGAGGTCTGGAAGGCCCGCACCAGCATTGTGATGAAGCGTTCCATGGCCAGCGGCTATGCGGGCGTGGACAACCCGCTCTTCTACAAAGACAACAACCGCATGCTGTTTGGTGATGCCAAGAAGATGCTCGATGAGGTGCTGATGGCCTTGAAGGCTTGAGGCTGTCGTTGCACGTCAGACAAGGGGCCCCTGTGGCCCCTTTTTTCTGATGGTGTTTTTCGGCTACAAGGATTCGCCACTGCCAACATCGGCCATGTTCACGACACCGACCTTCGATCCGGTCTTTTCATGGGTGTCCGTTGTGGTGAGCTCATGGGTCTTTTAGGCATGGTTTTTTCATCCTGCACAGTGGGGTGCCAAGAGGTCATGGCCGTTGCTTGCAAACCTCGGGAAATCCAGCATCATCGAGAGTCTGTTTGAAGTCAGGAGTGCGGTAGACTGATCGCAGGAGAACCCCACATGAACCTGAACCCCGTTTGGCTCAAGAGTTACCCCGAAGGTGTGCCCGCTGACATTGATCCCAGCCAATACAGCTCGCTGGTGGGCTTGCTCGAAGAGAGTTTTTCCAAATACGCCGATCGCACTGCTTACAGCTTCATGGGCAAGGATTTGAGCTTTGCCCAAACCGACCAGGAAAGCTTGGGGCTAGCGGCTTACTTGCAATCGTTGGGCCTCAGCAAAGGCGATCGCGTTGCGGTCATGATGCCCAATGTGCCGCAGTACCCGGTGGCGGTGGCGGCCATTTTGCGGGCCGGTTTGGTGGTGGTCAATGTCAACCCGCTGTACACCGCCCGTGAACTGGAGCACCAGCTCAAGGACTCGGGGGCCAAGGCGATTGTCATCATCGAGAACTTTGCCGCCACCCTTGAAAAGTGCATCGCACAAACCCCGGTGCAGCATGTGATTTTGGCGGCCATGGGTGACCGGCTGGGCCTGCTCAAGGGCGGCTTGGTCAATTACGTGGTGCGCAACGTCAAGAAAATGGTGCCGGCCTTTCGCCTGCCCCAGGCGGTGCGCTTCAATGACGCTTTGTCCATAGGG
>JBIKRC010000086.1:0-7490 GCA_044349375.1 Limnohabitans sp. | reverse complement strand
CCAAGAAGGTGTACTTGCGGCCAATCATGTCGCCCAAGCGGCCGAAGAAGATGGCGCCGAAAGGACGCACGATGAAACCGGCAGCAAAAGCCAACAGCGCGAAGATGAAGGCAGAGCCTTCGTCCAAGCCACTGAAGAATTGCTTGGCAATGATCGCTGCCAATGAGCCGTACAAGTAAAAGTCATACCATTCAAAAACGGTACCCAGAGAAGAGGCAAAAATCACCTTCTTCTCTTCCGCCGTCATCGGGCGGGCTGCTGTTGTAGCCATGAAGCTGTCTCCAAAAAAGAGTCCTCAACACGAGAACGTGCGCCGATTCTTGATGCTGGCACTTGCCCACGTCTGACAGGCAACCAACATGGGCTTACATACCGAGTGTTTACCCTTGGTATTTTTTTCACATTGCAGGAAAACCCAGTTTCCAAGGGTAATTACCAACGCTGTTTGCTGCAGCAACTTGAGCGTCGACACCCAATTTGCACGCTACCCCCTGTTGCGGCTTCAAAATTGAACCGCTCATTCGGATCGTCACCCCTGCCGCCAACCCCTCACCTCATCCATTACAGTCAGACTCACAGCGAACCTCGCTCAAGATATCCGCAGACCCCACGAACAAAATCATGAACGACAACACCTTTGACTACATCATCATTGGCGGCGGAACCGCAGGATGCCTGCTGGCCAACCGCCTGTGTGCCGATGCCAGCAAGCGCGTGCTGTTGATAGAAGCTGGCAAAAAAGACGATTACCACTGGATCCACATCCCGGTGGGCTACCTGTACTGCATTGGCAACCCGCGCACGGATTGGCTGTACCAAACCGAAGCCACCGAGGGCCTGAACGGGCGCAGCCTGCGTTACCCACGCGGCAAGGTATTGGGCGGTTGCTCCAGCATCAACGGCATGATTTACATGCGCGGCCAATCACGCGACTACGACCAGTGGGCGCAGATCACCGGCAACGACGCGTGGCGCTGGGACCAAGCCTTGCCCTACTTCAAGCTGCACGAAGACCACTACAACGGCGCCAACGAATTTCACGGGGCCAAAGGGGCAAAGTCCGAATTGCTGGCCCCCACCGATTTAACCCAAGGGAGCTACCTGCACACGCTGCGTGGACGCAACACGGGTGGCGAATGGCGCATTGAAAAGCAACGTCTGCGCTGGGACGTGCTCGACGCGTTTTCGCAAGCGGCCCAGCAAGCGGGCATTCCGGCCATCGACGACTTCAACCGGGGCAACAACGAAGGCGTGTCTTACTTTGATGTGAACCAACGCAGCGGCTGGCGCTGGAACACAGCCAAGGCTTTTTTGCGCCCCACCTGCTATTCACGCCCCAACTTTGAGTTGTGGAACAAAGCCCAGGTGAGCAAGCTTGTGATCGAAACCCAGGCCAATGGCGAAAAGCGCTGCGCCGGGGCACAGATTTGGACAGGCCTTGAGATGGTCGAGGTCAAGGCCACACAAGAGGTGATTTTGAGTGCGGGCAGCATCGGGTCTGCGCAAATTTTGCAGCTTTCGGGCATCGGACCTGCGGCTTTACTGCAGGGTGTCGGCGTTGAAGTTCAAAATGAGCTGCCCGGTGTGGGCGCCAACCTGCAAGACCATTTGCAGATCCGCTCGGTCTACAAGGTCAACAACGCCAAAACCTTGAACACCCTGGCCAACAGCCTGTGGGGCAAGGCGATGATCGGCCTGGAATACGCCATGAAGCGGACGGGACCGATGAGCATGGCACCGAGTCAGTTGGGCGCGTTCACCAAGAGCGACCCGTCGCAGCCCCACGCCAACATCCAGTACCATGTCCAACCCCTGAGCCTGGACGCGTTTGGCGAGCCGCTGCACAGCTTTCCGGCCATCACGGCCAGCGTGTGCAACCTCAACCCCACCAGCCGGGGCACGGTGCACATCAAGAGCCCGCGTTTTGAAGACGCCCCCGCCATTGCGCCCAACTACCTGGCCACCACCGAAGACCGCAAGGTGGCCGCAGACAGCCTGCGCGTAACCCGCCGCATCATGGCGCAAGACGCGATGAAACCTTTTGCGCCTGAAGAGTTCAAGCCCGGCGTGCAGTACCAAACCGATGAAGAACTGGCCAAACTGGCCGGTGACATTGCCAGCACCATCTTCCACCCGGTGGGCACCACCCGCATGGGGCGAGACGACGACCCGATGGCCGTGGTCAATGGGCGCTTGCAAGTGCGCGGCATTGCGGGTTTGCGTGTGGTGGATGCAGGAGTGATGCCCACCATCACCAGCGGCAACACCAACAGCCCAACACTCATGATTGCCGAAAAAGCGGCGCAATGGATTGGTGAAGATTTCACCAACATTTAAGCCGTCTTGATGTCATGACGTTCATTCAAAAGAAACGCATTTTGACTGCGGTCCTCTTGCTGGTCTGGCTGTTGGTGAGCTTTGGCCCCAGTTTTTTTGCGCGCGATTTGTCTGTGATGGTTAGGGGTTGGCCTTTGTATTTTTGGATGGCAGCGCAAGGCTCCATCCTGCTGTTCATCTGCATCGTTGTCATTTACGCATGGCTCATGAACCGCTGGGAAGCGCAAGAGGCCGCTGCTGGCAGGCCCTTACCCAAAGGCTGAACACGCGCTACTTTTCCGCCGTTGGGATGGGTTGATCGTTTGTCAACCCCCAAAAATCGAACCTTGTTTTATCGGTGTTTTCCCTTGCATCTAGAGCACATCGACACCTGCAAGCCAAGCAAAACTGTAAGGTAGCCGTCAGGTACAACAACTTCTCCGAATGAAGCGCCTGAATCCTCGCAGAAAGATCTTATTTACACACTTTTTAAAGGGTTTTAAGTCTGATTAGGTGGACAACAAACCAATTTATAGAATCTCAAAAGTTTGTCTTGATCCACGTCAATAAAGTTCTATGTTGCTTGCCATTGTCATCGCCAAAAGTCTGATTGAACTTTCTTTGATGTTCATCATCGGGCGTTTCTTGCTGGGATTGCTGGCGGGCGCCAACCGTGACACCAATGTTTTTTACCAATTGCTGGATGTGGCCTCCAAGCCCGCGCTTTGGTTCACTCGCAAAATCAGTCCCAAACTGATCTTGGACCAACACATTCCGCTGGCCACCAGCAGTTGGCTTTTGATTGCTTGGGTGGTGGTGGTGCAATTGAAGATCGAACTTTGTCTTGAGATGGGCATTGCGGCATGTCAGTGAAAACACATATTCCAACAGCCCCATCGAACACCTCCAGCCGAAGCAGGTGTTTTTGGTTGCGTCTTCAAGCCAAAGCTTTTTTGGTCTTGGGCATGCACAGCAAAGCCCACGCGGTGTTTCAAGACATCCTCAAGATCAATCCCCAAGATGTCTTGGCCCTGAACAGCTTGGGTTTTAACGAATTGAACGATCGGCACTTGGTTCAGGCTTTGGGGTTTTTTGAACGCGCCTTGGTGCTCACACCGACCCTCGCCAACGCCCACTTCAATGTGGGTTTTGTCTGCGATGAATTGGGGCGCAGTCAAGAGGCAGAGCTCGCGTTCAGAAAAGCCATTGAAATCGACGAAAAAATGGACCGCGCCTGGTACGGCCTGGGCTTGGTGTTGGTGCGTCAGCGACGGTTCGAAGAGTCTTTGGTCGCTTTCAAGCGCAACACCGAGTTGCAATCCATGAGCCCCTACGCCTGGTACCAAATGGCCCGTGTGCACATGGAAATGCAGGAGCCCGAAAAAGCGCTGGAAGTCATTCGTCATTTGAATGGGTTCGAGCCCAAGGTGGCCGCCCAGCTGGTGAGAGAAACAGGCTTGAACTTGGACAGACCCGTTTGACTTCGGCGCACCCCACAAGCAGGGGACACCCATTTAAAAGTGTCAGTTGGTAGTTTGGTTTTTCAACAAGAAGGAGATGACGATGCAGCTCACTGCAAGGCACCAGGAATACTGGGGCAAAAACTTAAGGATCACGGGGCTGTTGCTGGCCCTGTGGTTCTTCGTCACGTTCGTACTTTTGTACTTTGCACGTGACTTGACGTTCAACTTTTTTGGCTGGCCGTTCTCGTTTTGGGTCGCGGCCCAAGGCGCATTGATCGTGTACTGCCTGATCATTTGGTACTACGCACGCTACATGAACAAGCTTGACAAGGAATATGGCGTTGCAGAAGGAGAAGAGTCATGAGCGTATTTGACGGAACGGGGCAAACCCAAAGCCAGTTTCAGAAGTCTCTGAACAAAGTATTTATTTTCTACGGCGGTGGCTTTGCGGCCTTCGTCATCGTGCTCGGCGTCCTTGAGCAAATGGGCATGCCCAAAGAGTACATCGGTTACGCCTTCCTGGCGGCCACCGTGCTCTTGTACGGCGGCATTGGCGTGATCAGCCGGACCAACGATGCGGCCGAATATTACGTAGCCGGCCGACGCGTGCCTGCCATTTACAACGGCATGGCCACCGGCTCTGACTGGATGTCGGCGGCTTCGTTCATCGGCATGGCCGGTACGCTGTACCTGACGGGTTACGGCGGTCTGGCCTTCATTTTGGGCTGGACCGGCGGCTACTGTTTGGTGGCCTTGTTCCTGGCGCCTTACCTGCGCAAGTTTGGCCAGTTCACCATCCCTGACTTCTTGGGCGCACGTTACGGCGGCAACATGGCACGCCTGATTGGCGTGTTTGCCGCCATCTTGGTGTCCTTCGTGTACGTGGTGGCGCAGATCTTCGGCGTGGGCTTGATCACCGCCCGCCTGACGGGTCTGTCCTTCGACGTGGGCGTGTATGTCGGCTTGGCCGGTATCTTGGTGTGCTCGTTCTTGGGCGGCATGCGTGCGGTGACCTGGACCCAGGTGGCGCAGTACCTGATCCTGATCGTGGCTTACATGATCCCAGTGGTTTGGTTGTCGGTGAAACACACCAGCAATCCCGTGCCTCAGATCTCTTATGGCTACTTGCTCGAAAAAGTCACAGCCAAAGAAGAGCAACTGCTGAAAGACCCGAAAGAACTCGAAGTTCGCGGCATCTTCAAAGCACGTGCCGATGCAGCCGCTGAAAAGCTGAAAGATGTGCCTGCAGCCATGGCCGCTGACAAAGAAACCGCCACCAAAAAGCTGGAAGAGCTGAAGGCCGCCAACGCGCCCGCAGCGGACGTCAAAGCTGCTGAAACGGCTTTGGCGGCTCTGCCCAAAGACGAAGCAGCAGCCAAAGCGGCCTACACCGCTGCACGCGCCGCCAATGCACCACGTGCCAACCCGCCCCTGCGCCATGCTGAGCCCTTCCCAGGCAAAGACGATGCTGCCCGAGATGTTGCCCGTAAGAACTTCTTGGCTCTGGTCTTCTGTTTGATGATCGGTACGGCGGCTTTGCCGCACATCCTGATGCGCTTTTACACCGTGCCTTCGGTGCGTGAAGCGCGTGAGTCGGTGGCATGGTCGCTGTTCTTCATTTCGCTGTTGTACTTCACGGCGCCTGCTTTGGCGGTGTTGGTCAAGTTCGACATTTACACGCTCTTGGTCGGCACCCCGATGGACCAGTTGCCGGGATGGATAGCACGCTGGAACGTGGTCGACCCCACGCTGATGGCGGTGTCGGACATCAACAAAGATGGCATCTTGCAATTGGCAGAAATCCGATTGGGTGGAGACATCATCGTGTTGGCGACGCCTGAAATCGGCGGCTTGCCGTTCGTGATTTCTGGTTTGGTGGCGGCCGGTGGTTTGGCTGCGGCCTTGTCGACAGCCGATGGCTTGTTGCTGACCATTGCCAACGCCTTGTCGCACGACGTGTACTACAAAGTGATTGACCCCAACGCCTCGGCCAGCCGTCGCGTGGCGCTGTCCAAAGCCATTTTGGTGTTCGTCGCCTTGGCGGCCGCCTATGTCGCATCGCTGCGCATGGCGGACATTTTGTTCCTGGTGTCTGCGGCCTTCTCGTTTGCTGCGGCAGCCTTCTTCCCTGCGTTGACCCTGGGCATTTTCTGGAAACGTGCCAACAAGTGGGGCGCTTCGCTGGGCATGGTGGCCGGCTTGGGCATCTCTTTCTACTACATGGCCAAGACCCATCCCTGGATGTACGGCTTGTTCCACAATGGTTCGCTGACCCCTGAAATCCTGAAGGCCAACACCTGGTGGGACATTGCCCCCATCTCGGCCGGTATCTTCGGCGTGCCCCTGGGCTTTGCAGTGATCATCATCGTGTCGCTGCTGACCAAAGCACCTGACCAAGAAGTTCAGGACATGGTCGAGAACGTCCGTTTCCCCAGCTTTGACGGCTCTACCTCACAAGGTACTGCTGCTCACTGATAGGTTGGTGTTGGCAAGACCTGTCTTGCCAACCTGACCCCTTCCAACAAAAAACCCGATCGCGTCATGCGATCGGGTTTTTTTCATTGGCGTGGTGGATCAGGTCACGCGCGCCTGACACCCACCCCGCACTGCGCTGGGGCCTGCCAGTCGGGGCCGTCAAACCAAGCATCGCCCTGCAAGTAAGCGCGCAGCATGGGCAAGGCGTCTTGCCCCCAAAACAATTTGTCATCAACCCGGAAGCTGGGCACGCCAAACACGCCCAGCGCCAGCGCTTCGTCGGTGTGTGCCTGCAAGGCCTGCTTGACCTCGGCGCTGGCCGCGTCCCTGGCGGGCCCAAGGTGGGCTGTCAACTGCGCCAGGCGCTGCGGGTCGGCAGCGTCCTCTCCCGCACACCAGACATGGCGAAACACCTGCTCGCACACGTAGCGGTTGGGCTGACCATCGGCATCGCACGCGGTGGCCAGTCGCAACAAGCCCAGCGGGTTGAAGGGGTGCAGGGCCGGCAACTGCAAAGGCGTCCCCTGCTGCCGCGCCTGCCACAGCACCTGTCGATACGTCCAGTCGCGCTTGGCCGGGATTTCTGCCGGTCCGAGCTGCCCGTGGTGCTTGAGCATGGCAGCAAACAGCACCGGCTTGTGCACCACCCGGTGGCTGATGCCCTGCAAGGCGCGGGGCAAGGCGTCAAAAGCCAGCCAGGCATAGGGGGAAATGAAGTCAAGATAAAAGTGGATGGTTTTCAAGGCTGATCTCCGGATCTGGGGGCCGCACACGGGAAAGTCTATAGGGTCAACACCAGCTTGCGCTTTTGGACTAGTGCGGTACATGATTTTGTCATTCAACCTTAACCGGTTGTTGCATCCCACCATCCCACCATCCCACCATCCCACCACTCAGCGGAGGCAAGCATGTACAAACACATCATCCTGGCATATGACGGTTCCGTCACCGGGCAAAAGGCTTTGCTCGAACTCGAGGAGCTGGCGCATTGGGGCCAACCCCGCCTGACCTTGGTGGCGGTGGCGCCCAACCCGCTGGATGTGGGCTCCATGGAGATGGGCTATTACACCTCGGCCAACGACGGGCCCCTGGAAGAAGCCCTGGCAGAGCAACTGGCCCAAGGCGTGCACACCCTGAAAGCCATGGGTTACGCGGTGCAAGGCGAGGTGCTCAAGGGCGAGGTGATCCGCGAACTGTCGGGTTTTGCCGAACGCGTGGGGGCAGACCTGATCGTGG
>JBIKRC010000085.1:0-7553 GCA_044349375.1 Limnohabitans sp. | reverse complement strand
GTGCCCAGCGTCAAAGTGCCTGCACCAGCCAGCGAGCCGATGCGCTGGTTGAAGTTGTTCAAGGTCAGCGTGCCCAGCTCGCCAATGGTCACTGCCGAGTTGACGGCAGCCGCCCCATTGCGCTCGTTTGGGCCCAGCGCGCCGTTCGCTGCCAGGGTCAAGGTGCCTTGTGCGATGTGGGTTTCGCCGGTAAAGGTGCTCGCACCGGTCAGCGTGAGGGTGGTGTTGCCCACCTTGCGCAGGCCGCCGTCGCCACTGATGACGCCTGCAAATGTCAGGTTGTTGCCGTTGATTTCGAGTTGACCGCCGGTGCCCAAAGCCAAGGAGGACACGCCGATGCCTGTGCCTTGCACCACCGAGACCAGGCTTTGGCGCTTGCCATTGAGGTCGAAAGTGGCGCCCGGATTGATGGTCAGGGCCGAGTTGGCGCTGAAGGCCTGGTCGACCCCCAAGCGCAAGGTACCCGCTTGCACCGTGGTGGCCCCGGTGTGGACGCTGTTGCCCGACAGGGTGAGCGTGCCTGTGCCCGCCTTGATCACGCGACCAAAATCAAACAGGGTGCCGCTGAAGTTGGCGCTGCCTGCGCTGTTGTAGCTGCCTGCAGCGCAGTTGTTCACGCCAATGGTCAAACCCGAGTTGGCGAAGCCGCCGTAACCCATTTGGATGGCGCCCGAGCCCGTCAGGGCGTCGACGCGGACATCGGCCTCGACCGTCATGAAGACCGCTCGGGCGGCCACGTTCAGACTGGCCAGGTTGTTCGTCCAGTTTTCGTTGGTCGATGAGCCACCGACAAAAGTGCCTGCTTGAACGTCAATCAGGCCGCCTGAGCCCATGGCAAAAGTGGCGGCTGTGACACCCCACAGCGCCGTACCGAAACCGGTTTTGAGCAAGGTGCCCGTGCCGGTGAAGCTGGTGTTGGTGCCGTAATCCAACCAAGCATCGGTGTGCAGTCGCAACACTCCCCCTGAGGCGATGCTGAATGATGGCGACCTGTAGCCGCCTTCGCTCAGCAGCAAGGTGCCCGCGTTGATGGCAGTGGCCCCGGTGTAGGTGTTCAGGCCGCTCAGGGTCAGGGTGTCCGAACCCACCTTGGTCAGGGCGAGCTTGCCCCCGGCGCTGCCGTCACCGATCACGCCGCTGAAAGGGGTGGTGTTGCCGCTGACGGTCAGGGTGGCGACTGCGCCTGTCAGGGCACCACTGGTGATGTTGCCCGTGCCTTCGATGCCTGCCACCGTGTCGCTGATGTTGAGCTGGTAGGTGGCGCCCTGCGCGACCTTGACGGTGGTGGCGTCGGCCAGGCTGCCGCTGACGGCCAGCACACCGGCCTGGATGTCGGTGTTGCCTGAATACGCGTGTGCCCCGCCCAACACCAAGGTGCCCGCGCCGGTTTTGATGAGACCGCTGCTGGCGTTGGCGCCGGTGATGATGCCGTTGTAGGTCGCGGTAAAGCCGCTGGCCACTTCGATCGTGCCTTGTCCGAGCACACGGATGCCGCGCTCGGGGTCAAGTGCCAAGGTGGCGTTGATTTTGAGTTTGCCGCCGTCCTCAATGACCAAGCGGCCAGCGGTGGGGGTGGGCACATTGGGGCCCAATTGCAGGTCGCTGGTGATGGTGAGCGTGCCGCCGCGCACCACGGTGTTGCCGGTGTGGGTGCTGTTGCCTGTCAGGATCAATTCGCCCAAGCCGGTCTTGATGAAGTCGCCCGTGCCGGTGTAGCCGCCATTGAAACTGAGGGTTTGGCCTTCGGTCACCTCAATCGAGGCGAGCAAGGGGTTCAGGCCAGCAGGGGTGAGGGCGTTGCCTGCGGCGTCGCGAATCACCGCGCCATTCAGGCTGATTTGCCCCAGGTGCACGCCTTGAGAAAAATCGTTGCCGCTGTAGCGGTAAACCAGTTTGCCGGTGGCCAAGTTGGATTCGGCCAGCACAATGCTGGCGCTGCGGGTTGCGCCGCCCGTGGTCAAAGCCAGAGTGGCGTTGGCCAGATCGGTGCTGCTGGCCACGCTTTCGCTCAGGTTGACCGTGACGGTGATCGCTGCCCCCGAGAAGCTGATCTGGGTGGTGATGGCCGTTGGCGGCGTGGCGTCGAGCAGCATGTCCAGCGCATCCAGCAGCGCGCTGTCAAACACGGATGCTGCGTCCACTTGGCCCAGACTCAACTCGAGCGTGTTGTTGCCGCCCAGTTGGCTGCTGCCCGTGTCGTCGTTGGAGGCTGCCAAGTCTCTGCTGGTGAGGCCTTGCAAAGATTGCAAAAAGACATGCCCGAGCGCACCAGAGCCGATTTTGCAACCGTAAAGCAAGATGTCGGCGTCGTCGGTCAAGGCGGCGCGCCAATTGGCGATGTCGTTTTGCCGTGCTTGTAAAGTGTCACGGTCCAAACGCAGGCCGCCCAAAATCAGCGCCCCTGGCTCGCCGTGGCTGATGATGTGCAGCTCTGAAATTTGGCTGCGGCTGGCCAGTATCTGAGAGATTTGCGTCAGCGCATCCAGGTCGTCGCGCAGTTGGATCACTTCACCTTTGTCGGCCAGTCCCAAAGCGATTCGGTCTGACGCCGTGAGCGATCCACTGATGATGATCAAGCTCGATGGAGTTGACTTGGGTGTTTCTATGGACGCTTTTGTCTCAGTTGTCTTGGCTGGCTCAGTTGTTTTAGCTGTCTCAGTAGTCGCAGCTGACTCAGCTGGTTTGGTTGTCTCAGTTGTCCCGGTTGTTTTGACCGTCTCAGAAGTCGCAGCTGACTCGGCTGGTTTGGTTGTCTCAGTTGTCCCGGTTGTTTTAGCCGTCTCAGTAGTCGCAGCTGACTCGGCTGGTTTGGTTGTCTCAGTTGTCCCGGTTGTTTTAGCCGTCTCAGTGGTCGCAGCTGACTCAGCTGGTTTGGTTGTCTCAGTTGTCCCGGTTGTTTTGGCCGTCTCAGTGGTCGCAGCTGACTCAGCTGGTTTGGTTGTCTCAGTTATCCCGGTTGTTTTAGCCGTCTCAGTCGTCTCAGTTGGCTTGGCTGTCTCAGCTGACGCAGTCTTATCAGGCAATGCACTCAAGTCGTTGCCGGAGTTGGACGCACTGGCTTCACCTGAACTTAGAGGGGCTTGGGTGCTAGGGGCCTCATTTTCTTTCGTTTGTGGATTCGACGAAGGCGCTGTAACCGATTGCGGAACAAACACTTTCGATTCGATGAGGGCTGCAGGCGCGGTGTTGTCTTGTTTTGATGCTGATGACGTGGTTGAAGTTTCGAGGGTCAGGTCAGCTGTGGATGCGGCCGCACCGTCAAACATCATCCGCTGCTCCAGCACCAGCATTTCGGCGGGTTGACGCACTTTGCGTTGACGCTGGGTTTTGACGGGCGCTTCTTTGTCGATCTGCGCTGGATCAGCGGCGTGGGACAAACTGATGGGGGTGTTTTTTTTCTGGGCCATGCTGGGCCTCCGGTTTGTTCAGACTGCAAAGGCCGACACCGGCCTTTGGTTCAAGGGATCAGGGCAACTGGATTCGGCCACTCATGCCGGCTTTCAGGTCGGCCACGGAGCCTTCAAGGTTGGCAGTGACCTTGATGGATTGGCTCACAGGGTCAATCCTGGGGCTGATGCGAGCGATGCGCGCCAATCCATTTCGACGCACTTCATCGATTTGAATTCGCACCACCATGCCCACGCGAAGTCGGGACAGCCATGTGGAAGGCGCCAAAAATTCCAGCTCGTAGCCCGAGTCGTCCAACACATCCACCAAGGGCGTGCCGGGCTGCACGTATTGCTGTTCGCGAATTCGCTGCTCGGCCACGATGCCTGCAAATGGCGCTTTGATCTCGCATTTGGACAGTTGTGATTCGCTGATGCGCAATTCCGCTTGTGATTTTTCCACTGTGTTTTTGGCCAAATCCAGCTCCATCAGTCCAGCAGCATTCAGTTCTGCCAAACGCTGATTGGCTTCCAGGCTGCGCTGGGCGCCCGCCAATTCGACCACCGACTTGGCACGCTGGGCTTCGTGCAAGCCACAGTCGAGCACAATCAAGGCCGCGCCGGGTGCGAATCTCTCCCCCTCTTTGACCAATACGCTTTGCACCACAGCACCAATTTCAGCCGACAAGGTGGTGTATCGCACCGGCCGAAGCTGTGCACGAATTTCTTGCCTGTCGACACCCGAAGAGCCCACAGCCTGTGCGTGCACCCCGGGGGGCAGGCCTAAAAAAACCAAGCCTAAAAACAAGCGCCCAAGGAAAAAATCATTTCGCGACATCGTTGGCTTTCCATGTCTTGCCATCGGTCAGTGAGGGGGATTGCGCGATCTTTTCTGCGATGTCTTTGAGCGCCCAGCGGTCGACGTTGGCATCGTCAAACTCAAGGCCCATGACGGCACGCAGGCGGCTTTCGGTGACCTGAACTTGCGCCACGGCTTGGTAGCGGCGGAATTGACTGAGCAAGGCGCTGGCTTGGGCATTGACCGTTTCCAGGCTGCCTCGCATCAACGCCTGTTCGCGCGCAGCGGCCAATTTGGCCAAGCGGTCATCAACAGCCCAGATTTGTTGGGCTCGTTGGTGTTGTTTTTGGGCGTTTTGCCAGTTGAGCGTGCCCAGATGCACCTGGGTCAACACCGCCATTTGCATGACCATGCGGCGTTGGTCGGCCAGCGCCACCCCTGCTTCGGCCAGTCGCATTTGAGCGGGTCCGGTGAACAGGTTCATCAGGTTGAAAGACAGTTGAAAACTGGCGTCTTCCCAGCTTTTGTGAACCTGATAACTGTCGGTGTCGTATTTTGCGGAAATGCTGAAAGTCAGGTTGGGAAACATGCGGGCCAACACCTTGCGTGTTTCGTCGCGCGCAATGCGGGTTTGGTGTTGGACTTCACGCAAATCGGCGTTGCGTTCAAGCGCCATGTTTTCCAACAGTTCGGTTGGGGCATCCAATGCTTTGTTCAATTCGGGCCACTTTGCATCGAGGACGATGGGCTGCCCTGCGGGTGCGTTGATCAAGGTGGCCAGCTCGACTTGTGCGGGTGCCAAATCCTGGTCAATCAGTTCCAGGGTTCGCAAACTTTCGAGCAATTGCTTTTGGTAAGTCAGAGACTCTGTGGGTGCCCGGACCCTTTCTGTTTCAATGGTTCTGGAGTCCGCCAGGGATGTCTCGGCTTTGGCAATGGTTTTTTTCAGATCGTCCCTCATGGCCTGAGCACTGGCGGCACGCCAATAGGCGCTGCGCACATCCTGAATCAGGGTATGGATCAGCTTGCGTCGGCGCTCATTCGCAATGTGCACACGTTCTCTGGCTTGTTTGGCGTTGTAATAGCCGACGCCAAACTCCAGCAAGCTCCAAGAGGCACCCAGGTCTTGCACCGTGTGGTTGCGGTCAGAAGTTGCGTTACTGTCTGTGCCGTTGGAGTTGCGCGTCAGGCGCTCTTGACTGCGGTTGCTTCGATCAATTTGTGCCCTGGCTTTGGGCAGCATCTCTTGCAGGGCAGAGTCGTACTGACCGGATGCAATTTCGAGCTCCAGTTGTTTGGCTCGGCGATCCAGGTTGTATTTGAGGCCTCGCGCAATGGCTTCGTCCAAGGTCAGTGGGCCAGAAATGGGTTCGACCTGCATCTGTGCCAGTTCTTGCTGCCAGATTTGTATGGTTGGCTTGGGCAAAGCTTGTTCGGTTGGGAGCTGCACGCAACCCACCAACAAGCTTGGCAACACCCAAAGCAGCCCAAATTTTCTATTCACGCTCAATTCCTGTTCGTTGCAGTTTCATACCATTGTGAATTTGATATAAGTATTAAGAATTCAATTAATTGGCAATTAATCGCCAATTAATTGCCAAATGTGACTTAAACAAAAACACCATTAGTTTTGCAAATCCACCGATGCATGCACATCCCCAATTGGGTAACCCCCAGAGATTTCCCTGGCTCAAGTGAGCTCTAATGTGTTCTTTTTGCGTTAAAAAAACAAAAATATTTTGTGATCAAACTTGCGCTCAGGTTCTGGGGTGTCAAGTTTTGGAAATTGAAAATGATCGATTCGCACGTGTCCGGCGAACCCATGCCGCGAGCCTCGCCAGGGGTGGGCCCAATTGAATCGGTCAGAGATGTCCAGCCGCAGTCTTGTCATGGCGGGTCACCGGACCAGGCGATTTGCCGAGCGAAGCGGGTGATGAGGCGGTCTGCACTGACAAGGCGGAAAACAGTACAAGTAGGCAAAAAAACGGCCCGCAGGCCGTTTTCATTGAAGCATCTCAAGCATCACTTCTTGCCGCTGCCCTCGAGCTTGTAGATGTGCGGGCCGTCACCGGTTGAGAGCAAGCCGGTGTGGGCGTAGATGCCCAGTTTGGCACGGGTGTCGGTGATGTCAAGGTTGCGCATGGTCAGCTGGCCGATGCGGTCCAGCGGGCTGAACGGCGCGTCTTCCACCTTTTCCATGCTCAAACGCTCGGGCGCATACGTCAGGTTGGGCGACTCGGTGTTCAGGATGCTGTAGTCGTTGCCACGGCGCAGCTCCAGCGTCACGGTGCCGGTGACGGCGCGGGCCACCCAGCGCTGGGCGGTTTCGCGCAGCATGATGGCTTGCGGGTCGAACCAGCGGCCTTGGTACAACAAGCGGCCCAGGCGCAGGCCGTTGATGCGGTACTGCTCGATGGTGTCTTCGTTGTGGATGCCGGTGACCAGGCGCTCGTAAGCGATGTGCAGCATGGCCATGCCGGGGGCTTCGTAGATGCCGCGGCTCTTGGCTTCGATGATGCGGTTCTCGATCTGGTCGCTCATGCCCAGACCGTGACGGCCGCCGATTTCGTTGGCTTTCAGGAACAACTCGACCGGGTCGGCGTATTCCACGCCGTTCAGCGCCACGGGCATGCCTTCTTCAAAGCGCACGCTCACTTCTTCGGCCTTGACTTCCACTTCGGGCTTCCAGAACGCCACACCCATGATCGGGTTGACGATCTTCATGCCGCTTTGCAGGCTTTCCAGGTCTTTGGCTTCGTGCGTTGCGCCCAGCATGTTGCTGTCGGTGGAGTAGGCCTTTTCGGCACTCATCTTGTAGCCAAAACCGTTGGCGGTCATGAAGGCGCTCATTTCAGCGCGGCCGCCCAGCTCGTCGATGAACAGCTGGTCTAACCAAGGCTTGTAGATCTTCAGGCTTGGGTTGGTGAGCAGTCCGTAGCGGTAAAAGCGCTCGATGTCGTTGCCCTTGAAGGTGGAACCATCGCCCCAGATGTTGACGTCGTCTTGCTTCATGGCGGCCACCAGCATGGTGCCGGTCACGGCGCGGCCCAGCGGCGTGGTGTTGAAGTAGGTGATGCCGCCAGTGGAGATGTGGAACGCGCCGCTCTGGATGGCAGCAATGCCTTCGTGGGCCAGCTGGGTGCGGCAGTCGACCAGGCGGGCTTTTTCTGCGCCGTACTCCATCGCCTTGCGGGGAATCTCGTTGTAGTCGGCTTCGTCAGGCTGTCCTAAGTTGGCGGTGTAGGCGTAGGGCAGGGCGCCCTTTTGCTTCATCCACAGCAGGGCAGCGGAGGTGTCCAGGCCGCCAGAGAAAGCGATGCCGACTTTTTGCCCTTTGGGCAGGTTTTGCAAGATGGTGCTCATGGGGT
>JBIKRC010000084.1:0-7593 GCA_044349375.1 Limnohabitans sp. | reverse complement strand
GTCGCTGTGGACGGGCGCGCTCTGGGGCAAACCGATGTGGGGTGCTTGGTGGGTCTGGGATGCTCGCCTGACTTCTGAGCTGATTTTGTTTTTCTTGTACTTGGGCTACATCGCTTTGACCAATGCCATCGACGACACCCGACGCGCTGACAAAGCCGGTGGCATCTTGGCCCTGGTGGGGGCGCTCAATGTGCCGGTGATTTACTTCTCTGTGAAGTGGTGGAACACCTTGCACCAGGGTGCGTCGGTGTCCTTGACCCAAGGCTCAAAAATGGCGGAAATCATGTTGCAAGCCATGCTCATCATGGCTGTGGCGTTTTGGCTTTATGCCATTGCCATCGCTTTGTACAGAGTCAGGAGCATGATTTTGATGCGTGAACGGCACGCGCAATGGGTGGCTGATTTACCCGAAATCAAAGCCCAATTCAAAAGGACTTCGCCATGATTTGGAACAGTGCGGCCGAATTTTGGGCCATGGGCGGGTATGGGTTTTATGTCTGGGGCAGTTTTGGTGTCACCGCCCTTCTCATGGCCCTCGAAGTGGGCTGGGTCAGGCAGCAGCGCCAGCGTGCCTTGGCGCAAGTGGCAGCAGAATCGGCCTCTGAACATGGCTTGAGCAAGGATTGGCAATCATGAAACCCCGTCATCAACGCATGCTGTGGATCAGCGCCGGCTTACTGGCATTGGCCGCTGCGGGCACGCTGGTTTTGAATGCATTTCAAAGCAACTTGGTTTTCTTTTTCACCCCCACCCAAGTCGCGCAAGGGGAGGCCCCTCAAGGCCGTGCCTTTCGCGTGGGCGGCATGGTCAAAGAGGGCAGTGTGAAGAAAGACGGTGAGAACGTGCAATTTGTCGTGACTGACTTTGCACACGAGGTCTCCGTGTCTTACACCGGTTTCTTGCCCGATTTGTTCAAAGAAGGCAAAGGCGTGGTGACTCAAGGGAAAATGCAGGAAGACCGAGCATTCAAGGCCTCCGAAGTTTTGGCCAAACACGATGAAAACTACATGCCACCTGAGGCGCAACATGCCTTAGACCAGGCTGCAGCCGACAAAGCGGCAAAGTCGCTCAAGCTGCCTAACTGAGAGAAAAGAGCTTTCAATGATTGTTGAAATTGGTCACTTTGCGTTGATCCTCGCCACTTGCGTCGCTTTGTTGCAAGCGGTGTTGCCCTTGGCAGGCACGATGCTGGACAGACCCAGGTGGCAGGCGCTGGCCAAACCCACGGCTTTGCTTCAGTTTGCACTCATCGTATTGGCCTATGCGGTGTTGACGCATGGAGCGGTCACGGACGACTTTTCCATCAAATACATCGCCGGACACTCCAACTCGCTCTTGCCCATGGAATACAAGGTGTCCGCAGTGTGGGGTGGCCATGAAGGCTCGTTGCTGTTGTGGGTGCTGATGTTGTCGGGTTGGACGGTGGCTGTGGCCCTGTTTTCCAAAACCTTGCCCCTGGCCATGGTGGCTCGGGTGATTGGGGTTTTGGGCTGGGTGTCTGTCGGGTTTTTGTCTTTCACTGTGATCACCTCCAGTCCGTTTGAGCGCCTGATCCCAGCACCCGCCGATGGGCGCGATTTGAATCCATTGCTGCAAGACCCGGGCTTGATCATTCACCCGCCGATGTTGTACATGGGCTATGTGGGCTTTTCGGTGGCCTTTGCCTTTGCCATTGCAGCCTTGTTGTCAGGTCGCATGGACGCGGCTTGGGCCCGCTGGTCGCGGCCGTGGACGATCGTGGCCTGGATGTTCATGACCGCCGGCATCGCGCTGGGCTCTTGGTGGGCTTACTACGAGTTGGGCTGGGGCGGCTGGTGGTTTTGGGACCCGGTGGAAAACGCCTCCCTCTTGCCATGGTTGTTTGGCACGGCTTTGATTCATGCTTTGATGGTGACCGACAAGCGCGGTGGCTTCAAGGCTTGGTCGATCTTGTTGGCCATTGGGGCGTTTTCATTGTCTTTGTTGGGCACGTTCCTGGTGCGCTCGGGCGTTCTGACCTCCGTGCATTCGTTTGCCTCTGACCCCAAACGGGGGGTGTTCATCTTGATCTTTTTGGCCTTGGTGGTGGGCATTTCGCTCACGCTGTTTGCCTGGCGTGCACCAAAAGCCACATTGGGCGGCAAGATGGCCTTGGTGTCCCGCGAGTCGATGCTGTTGGCCAACAGCGTACTTCTGGTGGTGGCCACCGCTGCCGTGTTGTTGGGCACGGTTTACCCCCTGATCGTGGATGCCTTGAACTTGGGCAAACTCTCGGTGGGGGCACCTTATTTCAATGCGGTGTTTGTGCCTTTGATGGTGCCTGTGGTGTTTCTGATGGTGCCAGGGGGCGTTGCGCATTGGCGCGAAGCCCGATGGGCTGAGTTGGCGCATGCCATGCGATGGCCGGCTTTGGCCGCTGTGCTGGTGGGCTTGGGTGTCTTGTTCTTCAGCACCCGCGGCACTTGGCTGACCGCCATGGGCATGGCCTTGGCCACATGGGTGGTGGCGGGTTTGCTCCATCAAATCGTCAATCGCATGCAAAAACCTGGCCGCATCCCGCCGTCTTTTTGGGGCATGCACTTGGCGCATTTGGGCATTGCGGTGGTGGTGGTGGGCATCACTTTGGTCAAGGGCTACGAAGTCGAGCGCGATGTGCGCATGGGCGTGGGCGATACCGTTCAAATTGAAAATTACAGCTTTGAGTTGATGGGTGTCTCCGAAGTGAATGGCCCCAATTTCAAAGCGCTGCGAGGCGAGGTGCGGGTCAACAAGGATGAAAAACTGCTGGAGGTGTTGTATCCAGAAAAGCGCCGCTATTTCTCCAGCAACATGCCCATGACCGAGGCGGCCATCGATTCGGACTTTTTCCGCGACTTGTATGTGTCATTGGGCGAGCCCATTGAAGGCGAGCGTCCTCAGTGGAGCGTGCGTGTTTATTACAAGCCGTTTGTGTCCTGGCTTTGGTACGGAGCCATCTTGATGGTCTTGGGTGGTTTGTTGGCGGTCAGCGACCGTCGCTACCGCAAGTCCCCGGCGGCTGTTGCCGCCTAAGGGGAGAGGCTTGGCATGAAAAAGTTTTTGATTCCCCTGGGGCTGTTCTTGGTCTTGGTGGGTTTTCTGGCGGTCGGCTTGACCCGCAACCCGCAGGAAATCCCTTCGCCCTTGGTGGGCAAGCCAGCGCCTGCATTTGCCTTGCCGACTTTGGACCGCAGCGCGCCCCCATTTGGGCCGCAAGACATGCGGGGCCAAGTTTGGATGCTGAACGTGTGGGCCACCTGGTGTGTGGCCTGCAGGGAGGAACACCCGTTGTTGGTGGCATTCTCAAAAGCCAACCAACTGCCCATTGTTGGCTTGAGTTACAAAGAAATTCAAAGCCAAGACATGCCCTCGGGCAGCAAGCTGTCACCCGAAGACAAATTGCAACGTGCGCGTGAGCGCAGCGCGCAGTGGTTGCAACGGTATGGCAACCCGTATGCCGCAACTGTGTTTGATTTGGATGGTCGTGTGGGCATTGACTACGGCGTTTACGGCGTACCCGAAACCTACGTCATCGATCAAAAAGGCGTGATCCGCTACAAACGCGTGGGGGTCATCACGCAGGAACTGTTGGACGCCCAAATATTGCCTTTGGTGAAGAAGTTAAACGCCTTGTAAGGCAGGTTGAAAGAGTCCATGAGCACGAATTTTCTCGGAATCAAGCGGCTAATGCAGGGGGGTTTGTTTCTGCTCGCCGCAGCAGCAGCAGCGACTGCCCAAAGCAAAGAGGCTGAACCTTCGGCCAAGGAGCCGCTGATCGAGCAGCGTTTGATTCATATCTCTGAAGAGCTGCGCTGTTTGGTTTGCCAAAATGAATCGCTGGCTTCTTCGCGGGCTGAATTGGCGAACGACTTGCGCGAAGAAGTTCGCCTGCTGATTCGCCAAGACAAAAGCGATGTCGCCATCAAAGCCTACTTGGTCGAGCGCTATGGCGACTTTGTGCTTTACCGACCCGAAGTCAAACCCCTGACTTGGCTGTTGTGGTTTGGCCCTTTTGCCTTGCTGTTGTGCGGTGTGGTGGGCATGGTCCTTTATGTGCGTCAGCGCCAGGCGGTTCAGAAGCTGGTCCAACCTATGAGTGAAAAAGAACGCGACCAAGTTCGTGTTTTGTTGAAAAACGGAGAGTCGCCATGACTGAACTGCTGATGTTTCTGGCCGTCACGCTGGGCATGGCGCTGTGTGTGGCGGGTGTGGTGGTGTGGGTCTTGCTGCGCCAGGGCCCAGTGGTCACCTCGGCAAGCCAGTCGCAAGCCAACGTCAAGGTCTACCGAGAGCAAATTTTGGACCTGGACCGTGAACACGCCAACGGCCACCTCAGTGATGCCGAGTGGCAACTGTCGCGTGACGAGCTGAGTGTGCGCTTGCTGCAAGACACGGCGGTTGAAGACGAACCCCATGTCATCACCCAGGCGCAATCATGGCCCACGGCGGTGGTGGTCGCTTTGGTCTTTCCCATTGCGGCTTTGGGCTTGTACATTTGGCTGGGGACGCCTGAAGCTATCAATCCGATGCCGCCAGCGGCAGTGTCTGCCGAAGCAGCGACTGAGCAGGCAGCGCCCCCAAATCTCGACCAAATCGTAGAGAATTTGGCGAGCAAACTGCAGGCCGACCCGAACAACCTCGAAGGCTGGGTCTTGCTGGGGCGGACTCACCGCAGCATGGGCAACTTGGATGCGGCTTTGTCAGCCTTTGACCGTGCGTTGAAGCTCAATGCAGACGACGAGCTGATTTTGGCGCGGGCCGAGGTGTTGGCAGCCAAGAACCAAGGCCGATTTGATGGAGAGCCTTGGCGCGTGATTGGCGAAGTCTTGCAGCGCGATCCCCAAAACTATGCCGCATTGTTGTTGGCTGGCAGCGCTTCTTATGCAAACAACCGCTATGCCGATGCCCTTGAATTTTGGCAACGCGCTCGGCTTCGGCTGTCGGCAGATCACCCCGATGTCCCGAACTTGATCGAAGCCATGTCGACCGTTCAAGCCAAACTGAAAAACCAAGCCAGCCCATCGGCCACCCCAGCTGCGCAGGGAGCGCCGTCGGCGCCTGCGTCAGTCAGCGCTGCTTCAGGAACGGCGCCAGCAGCTGCCGTTACTTCTGCGACAGGGGGCACTGCATCGGCGCTGAATGTCTCAGGGCAAGTGCGTCTGTCAGCGGCATTAAAAAGCCAAACCAGCCCTACGGATGTGGTGTTTGTCTATGCCGTACCCGCCAATGGTGAGCGGATGCCACTGGCATTGTTGAAGACCACCGTGGCCCAATTGCCTTTGAAATTCACCCTGGACGACAGCAGTGCCATGCTGCCCGATCGCAAGCTTTCTGGTGCTAGTCAAGTGCTCGTGAAAGCCCGGATTTCGAAGTCGGGCAATGCGATCCCGCAGCCGGGTGATTGGGAGGGCAGCTTGGGTCCCGTCAAAGTGGGCTCAACCGGCTTGGACCTGGAAATCAAAACCCAACGGCCCTGAGACACCCAGAGCTCAGTTAAGCGGCGCGGCGCATCTGGCGGGAATGCTGGTGCACCGCCTCGACCAGCGCCGTCACATGCTCAGGCGGGGTGTACTGGCTGATACCGTGACCCAAGTTGAAGATGTGCGTAGGGCCTGTGGTGCTGCGGTCGGTGTGCGGGGTGCCAAAGCTGTCCAGCACCCGGTGCACCTCGGTGGCGATCTGCGTGGGCGGCGCAAACAGGATGTTGGGGTCGATGTTGCCTTGCAGCGCTTTGCCGGGGCCGCCGACTTCGCCGCTCACCAAGGCGCGGGCGCGGCCTAAGTTCATGGTCCAGTCCAGGCCCAACACGTCACACTTCAGGCCCGCCATCTCGGGCAGCCACAAGCCACCGCCTTTGGTGAAGACGATGCTGGGGATGCGCTGGCCGTTGTGCTCGGTTTTGAGCTGGCTCAGTACGCGGGCCGTGTAGGCCAGGCTGAACTGCTGAAAAGCCCCATCGGCCAGCACGCCACCCCAGCTGTCAAACACCATGACGGCTTGGGCACCGGCTTCGATTTGGGTGTTCAGGTACAGGGCTACCGCGTCGGCGTTGATGGCCAAAATGCGGTGCATCAGGTCCGGGCGGCTGTACATCAGGGTTTTGACGTGGCGGTAGTCGTCAGACCCAGCGCCTTCGACCATGTAGCAGGCCAGCGTCCAGGGGCTGCCGGAAAAGCCGATGAGGGGCACGCGGCCGTTCAGCGCCTTGCGAATCGAGGTCACCGCATCGAACACATAGCGCAGCTTGTTCATGTCGGGCACGGCCAGCTCGGCCACGGCGGCTTCGTCGCGCACGTTTTTGGCAAAGCGCGGGCCTTCGCCCAAAGCGAAGCTCAGGCCCAGGCCCATGGCGTCGGGCACGGTGAGGATGTCGCTGAACAGGATGGACGCGTCCAGCGGATAACGGTCGAGGGGCTGCAGGGTGACTTCGGTGGCGTAGTCGACGTTGGTGGCCAGGCCCATGAAGCTGCCGGCTTTGGCGCGGGTGTCGCGGTACTCAGGCAGGTAGCGCCCGGCTTGGCGCATCAGCCAGACGGGGGTGTGGTCAGTGGCTTGGCGCAGGCAGGCGCGCAAGAAGCTGTCGTTTTGGAGGGGGGCAAAAGATGAATCACGCATGCCCAGATTGTCGCAGGCTCCAAGCCATGGACCGATGATCCGCTGCCCCTGGGTTGCGTGGTTCGCGCCCACAGTTTCCGTCTCGTGTCGCTGATTCTGGCGCATTAGGGGGGTGTCCGCGCCAGCATGGGTGAGATCCCTCGCAGGGGAGCTGCGAGAATGTCGTCCATGTCTTCGGTCTGGGTATTCCAACCGGTTGACCCTTGTGATCCATATCTTGAGTTCGTGCGCCGTGCGTGTGCACTTCATGTTCAAAAATGCCTTCAATGCAGCCCATTTCAGAAAACAAAGAAAGCAGCCATCCCCCCCTGAGCCCGTGGCGGCTCAGCGTCGCGCCGATGATGGACTGGACCGACCGCCACTGCCGGTTTTTCCACCGCCTGCTGACCCGCCACACCTTGCTGTACACCGAAATGGTGACGACTGGCGCTTTGCGTCACGGCAGCGTGCAGCGGCACCTGCGCTTCAACGCCGAAGAACATCCCGTGGCCCTGCAACTGGGCGGCAGCGACGCCGCCGACTTGGCCCACGCGGCCAAACTGGGCCAAGAGTGGGGTTATGACGAAATCAACCTCAACTGCGGCTGCCCCAGTGACCGGGTGCAGCGCGGCGCGTTTGGCGCTTGTCTGATGAACGAGCCGCGCACCGTGGCCGATGGCGTGAAAGCCATGCTGGATGTCGTCGATGTGCCCGTGACCGTGAAACACCGCATTGGCCTGGACCGCATCGAGAGCTACGATTTTGTGCGCGACTTTGTGGGCACCGTGAGCGAGGCCGGCTGTCGGGTTTTCATTGTGCATGCGCGCAACGCCTGGCTCGACGGCCTGTCTCCGAAAGAAAACCGCGAGATTCCACCGCTGCGCTATGAGTTGGCCTACCAGCTCAAACAAGACTTTCCGGGACTGGTGATTGCCGTGAACGGCGGCATCAAGACCAACGAAGACATCGCAAACCATTTGCAGCAGGCCGATGGCGTGATGG
>JBIKRC010000083.1:0-7595 GCA_044349375.1 Limnohabitans sp. | reverse complement strand
CCCGGTCCCCCGGCTGCACGCCTTGCGCTTGCAGGTGCAGTGCCATGGCCGCGACCTGGCGGCGCAGCTCAGGCCAGCTCATCTCACGGCGCAGGCCTTTTTCGTTGTGGCTGATGACCGCCAAAAAACCCGCCGCATGCGCGGGTTGCACATGCCGAAACACCTGTTGCGCGTAATTGGTCTGGGCCCCGGGAAACCATTTGGCCCCCGGCATGATGTTGCTCGTCAGCACGGCCGTGTGCGGCGTGGGGGACTGAAAATCAAAGTAATCCCAGATGCTTTGCCAAAAGGCGTCCAGCTCGGTGACCGACCATCGCCAGAGGTCGTTGTAGGTGGCAAAACTCAACCCGCGTTCATCGCGGAGCCAGTTTTGGTAAAGCCTGATCTGGGGCAGATAGGGGGCAGGTGCGGAGGGTCGTGTCGCGGTGTTCATGCGTTGCAGCGTATCAGCGGCCATGCCCTGCTGTCACGCGCATCAACCCTGAAATGTGCACCTAGGTGACAGCCCCAGAACCTTCAGGCTGCCGGGTCTTTTTGCATGCGTGCGCTTTTCCAATACACGTCGTCCCCGCCGTTCATGCGGTTGAGCACGCGGGCCAACACGAACATCAAATCGGACAAACGGTTGAGGTATTGACGCGGCGTGTCGTTCAAGGCTTCTTCGTTGCCCAAGGCCACACAAGCGCGCTCGGCCCGGCGCGCCACAGTGCGGCACACATGGGCCTGAGATGCACCCCGTGTGCCAGCAGGCAAGATGAATTCTTCGAGCTTGGGCAGCTGGGCGTTGTACTTTTCGAGGGCCTCGTCCAGGGCCGCCACCGCTTCTTCCTTGAGCAGCTCAAAGCCGGGAATCGACAATTCTCCCCCCAGGTTGAACAGCTGGTGCTGCACCTCGACCAGCACCTCGCGCACATCGGCAGGCATGTCTTCGCACAGCAACACACCGATGTTGGAGTTCAGCTCGTCCACCTCGCCCATGGCGTGCACGCGCAAGCTGTTTTTGGACACGCGCTGGTTGTTGCCCAGGCCTGTGGTGCCGTTGTCCCCGGTGCGGGTGGCGATTTGTGTGAGTCGGTTGCCCATGGTGTTGTTCTCTTATTGTGTTCGTTCAAGCGTGCAGGGTCGGGAAAATCGCCCACAGGGGTGGGCTCCTCCAAAGAGGGTTGATTGTCGGCCAACTGGCTGCAACTTGTCTGGCAGCGGACAGCAAGGCCTCTGATTGCGGCGTAAACTGACGTTTCGCATGTCTGGCGGACTTGGCCCGCCACCACCGGAGACACCCCATGAACGCCCCTACCCCCGCCGCCCACCTGGCCCCCGAAGTTGCGCAACGCGCCGTGCCCGAGGCTTTTTTGACAGCCCTCAAGGCCCGCTTTGGCAACAACTGCTCCACTGCCTTGGTGGTGCGCGAGCAGCATGGGCGCGACGAATCGGCCTTCACCCATGTGCCGCCACCGGCTGCGGTGGTGTTTGCCGAGAGCACACAAGACGTGGCCGACGCGGTCAAGCTGTGCGCCGAGCACAAGGTGCCGGTCATCCCGTTTGGCGTGGGCTCTTCGCTCGAAGGCCATTTGTTGGCGGTGCAAGGCGGCATCAGCATCGACCTGATGCGCATGAACAAGGTGCTGGCCATCAACGCCGAAGACCTGACGGTGACGGTGCAGCCGGGCGTGACGCGCAAGCAACTCAACGAAGAGATCAAGTCCACCGGGCTGTTTTTCCCGATCGACCCCGGTGCCGACGCCACGATTGGCGGCATGAGCGCCACCCGCGCCAGCGGCACCAACGCCGTGCGCTACGGCACCATGCGCGAGAACGTCTTGGCCATGGAAGTGGTCACCTCCTCTGGTGAAATCATCCGCACCGGCACCCGCGCCAAGAAGTCGAGCGCGGGTTATGACCTGACCCGCCTGATGGTGGGCAGCGAAGGCACACTGGGCGTGATCACCGAAGTCACCGTGCGCCTGTACCCCTTGCCCGAAGCCATCTCGGCCGCCATTTGCTCTTTCCCCAGCATCGAAGCAGCGGTGCGCACCGTGATCCAGACCATTCAGCTGGGCGTGCCGATCGCACGGGTGGAATTGCTGGACCACAACAGCGTGCGCATGGTCAATGCCTACGCCAAGCTGGGCCTCCGCGAAGAACCCATGTTGTTGATGGAGTTTCACGGCTCACCCGCAGGCGTGAAAGAACAAGCCGAGACGGTGCAAGAAATCGCCAGCGAGTTTGGCGGCAATTCGTTTGAATGGGCCACCACTCCCGAAGAGCGCACCCGCCTGTGGACGGCCCGGCACAACGCCTACTTTGCGGCCATCCAGAGCAAACCCGGCTGCCGTGCCATCAGCACCGACACCTGCGTGCCGATCAGCCGCCTGGCCGATTGCCTGCTCGACTCGATCACCGAAACCGATGCCAGCGGCATTCCTTACTTTTTGGTCGGCCATGTGGGCGACGGCAACTTCCACTTTGGCTATTTGATCGACCCGAACAACCCGCAGGAATGCGAAACCGCAGAAGCGCTGAACCAGCAACTGGTCAACCGCGCCCTGCGCTTGGGCGGCACCTGCACCGGCGAGCACGGCATTGGCCTGCACAAGATGGACTTTTTGCGCACCGAAACCGGCGAAGGCGCAGTCGACATGATGCGCACCATCAAACGGGCGCTGGACCCGCACAACATCATGAACCCGGGGAAGATTTTTTCGATGTAATGACCACGGGAGTTTGGGTTTGCGCAGGCAAAGTCGCTTCAGGCTTTGCGCGCAGACAAGGCCCAAAGTGCCACGATCCCCACCAGCAGGCCCCAAAAAGCCGCCCCTACCCCCGCAATGCTCAGGCCTGAAAGGGTCACCAGGAAAGTCAGCAAAGCCGCATCGCGGTGGCCCTCGTCTTTCATGGCCGTGGACAGGCTCGTCGCAATGGTGCTGACCAAGGCCAATCCGGCAACGGCCAACACCAGTGCCTTGGGGAAGGCGGCCAGCAAACTGACAATCGAGGCACCGGCCAAGCCCAAAAGAATGTAAAAAATGCCGGCCGCCGCAGAGGCCGTGTACCGGCGCGCCGGATCGGCATGTGCCTCGCGGCCCATGCAAGTGGCCGCTGTGATGGCGGCTAAATTGAGCGCATACCCGCCAAAGGGGGCCAACAGCAAGGTCACACATCCGGTAGCCCCAATCACGGGCGAAATCGGTGTGTTGTAACCCGCACTGCGCTGCGCCGCGACGCCGGGCAAGTTTTGCGAAGCCATGGTCACGATGAAAAGCGGCAAGGCCACACTGAACATGGCACCCCAACGCCACTCGGGAGACACCCACACCGGCGTGGCCCAAGCCCAGGCAATCTGGGCCGCATTCAATTGACCCTGCAATGCCGCCACCGCCACGCCAACGGCCAGCACACCAGGCACGGCCCATCGGGGAAAGAACCGACGCCCCATCAGGTACGCACCCGCCATGGTGAGCACCAAGACCGGGGCCTGACCGACCGCCCCCACCGCATCCAGAGCGAAGCGGGCCAGAACACCCGCCAGTAAGGCACTGGCCAAAGCCAAGGGAATGCGTGCCATCCACCGCTCAAACAGACCGCTGTAACCCGCCCCCATGATGAGCAAAGCACTCACGATGAAGGCCCCCGTGGCTTCCGGCAGGGTCACGCCCTGCGTCACGGCCTACACCGCCGCACCGGGCGTTGACCAAGCCGTCAAAACCGGTTGCCGGTACCAAAGGCTCAACACCAAGCTGGTGCCGCCCATGCCCAAACCCAGCGCCCACATCCAGGAAGCGGTTTGCGCTTCGTTGGCACCCAAGGCCTGTGCAGCCGCAAAAACAATGACCGCCGAACTGGTGAACCCCACCAGCACTGCCACAAAGCCAGCAACGACCGTGGACAGGGACGCATCGCGCAGCCATTTTTTCAACATGAATGTTTTCTCACCGAAGCCTTGTACCAGGCACAAGGATTTTTGGTCCTCATGCGCCTCACCGTCAGGCGCAGGGTTCTGCGACTAAACGGGCATCGGTGAAGTATGGCACTGCGCGGTGTGGCGTTTGGAGACGTGAGCCAAAGCAGCTGCTGGGATCGACAGGCGAACAGTGCCAGCGTTGGTGCCAGGGTCGGTGAGAAATAGACAGGTGCCCAAGGTGTCACAGGGCCACCCGCACCGGAGAGCACGGTATGGGCCTGCACACGATGGGTTTTTTTCACACCGTCATTGATGGGGGTGTTCACGTTTTCAAACGCACCCTAGAGTCAGATGTTTTTGATTCTTGACGCCCCATGCTCCCCCTCGAACTCACGCTGATGGAAGCGGCCGCAGCGCTGCGCACGCGACAACTCGGACACCTGGAGTACGTCCAGGCCTTGCTTTCGCAAACCGATCGACTGAGCCCTCTGAATGCCTGGATCAGCCGCGATCCTGAGCGATTGATCGCGCAAGCCAAAGCGCTGGATCAGGTGCGCCCTGAAGACCAAAAGACTTTGGCAGGCATTCCCATAGCGATCAAGGACAACATCGACACCTCGGATCTGCCCACCAGTGGGGGCACTCGGTCCTTGCTGGATGCCAGACCCAAACGCAACGCGCCGGTGGTGGATGTCCTGCTGCAGGCCGGCGCCCTGATTGCGGGTAAAACCAATCTGCATGAGTTGGCTTTGGGCGGCACCAACCAGAATGCCGTCACAGGGGCCTGCCGCAACCCCTGGAATCCGTCGCGCATTTCAGGCGGCAGCAGTGGTGGCTCCGCGGTGGCCGTGGCTGCGCGCATGGTGCCTGCTGCGCTGGGCACCGACACGGGGGCTTCTGTTCGCCTGCCTGCCGCATTGTGTGGGGTGGTCGGCTTGCGCCCCACGACGGGGCGTTATCCCTCAGGTGGCATCCTGCATTTGTCACCCTCAAAAGACACCGTGGGTCTGATGGCTCGCAGCGTGGCCGATGTGGCTTGGCTCGATGGGCTACTGACACACGATCACTCCGAGTTGCCCCATTTGTCACTCAAAGGAATGCGGCTGGGGCTGCCTCGTACCGACTTTTTTGAAGGTGCCGACCCAGAGGTGCTTGCTGTCATTGAGCAGTCCTTGCAGGCGCTGACCCAACAAGGCGTGGCATGTGTTCCGCTGGATGTCCAAGAGCTGAACTTGCACAACGAGGCAACCGGCTCGACCTTGGTCATGTTCGAAATGATGCGCAGCCTTCCCGCTTATCTGAGACAGCACAACATGTCGATGGATGCCCTCTTGGCGGGCATCGGTAGCCCGGATGTGGCTCGGCTTTTGTCGCGTCAACTCGGAGCGGAAAGGGTCACATCGGCGGCTTACGCAGCGGCACGAACTCGTCGACAGAAGCTGCAGGACGTATATGCCCGCCACTTTGCAGATCACCGACTGGATGCTTTGGCTTTCCCCACCTGTCGCATGACCGCCCCACCCATTGGTCAGGACGAGATGGTGTTGTTGTCGGGCCAGCAGAAGCCGATGTTTCCGACACTGATCCGAAACACCGACCCCGGCAGCAATGCGGGTTTACCGGGCATCAGCATTCCTGTGGGTTTAACGGCTGCAGGCTTGCCCGTGGGGCTTGAGCTGGATGGGGCCTGTGGTTCTGATCGGCATCTTTTGCGCGTGGCCGCAGCGATTGAGCGCGCCCTGCCGCCCATGCCTCGCCCGCCTGGGGTTTAAGCCTGGTTCAAAAGTTGACCGATTTGATGGGCCAGCTTGGTGCGGCCCTGCACCCCGAGTTTTTCAAACGCATGGCCCAGGTGATAACGCACAGTGGTAAAGCCTATCTGCAACAGGCGTGCAATTTCCTTGTCTGAGCGCCCGTGCAAACAGTGCATCACCACATCCGTTTCGCGTGGGCTGAGTTGGCACCGGCCAGTCAACAACCGTGTCAGTTCGGTTTCGTTGTAGCCCATCCATCCGGTCTTGGCGGCACTCACCCCTTCTAGCCTGGTCAAGGCCGCCGTGAACACTGGCGCAATGATGTTCAAACAAGCCATGTCTTGACGGCTGAAGTCTTCGCGCCCTCGTGCCCTGTAAATCACCAAATCACCCAGGCACGCATCGCCTTGGTAAGCATAAACATTCACACCCCAATGGATCCCGTCCTGACGCAAGTGGTCGTTGTAAAACTCGGATTGCTCCAGTTCCTGCACCGAGCACACATCGCTGACCCGGGACGGTTGGCGCAACTGGCGCAAGCGCGGCGTGATGGGGTCGCAAAACTGGAAATGCTCTTCATAAGCCCGAATTCTGGAAGGCTTGACGTTGTAAGACGCACAAATGGCGTATTGTTTCTTGCCTGCATCCCACTGACGAGACACCAAATGGTCGGCTTGCATGAACTGCGCCAAAGGTTGCGCCAGACTCTGGAGCAGCTGCGCTTTGGTCACATCCGATGCCATCACAGCACACAGGTCTGCCAGGCGTCTGGATTGTTGGGTGCTCAGGTACATGGGGGGAAAGCTCGGCTGTTCATAAAGATTTCAAGTTAACAAACAGGCGCTCAACGTCAAGAGTGATAACCCGCTGTCCGTTTTACCGCCGCCTGGCCACCCATCAATCTTGAGGGTGTTGCTTGTCCGCCAAAAATCCTACAGTCATCGACTGGGTTTTCACCTTTTGAACTTCAAGGAACCATGATGAAAAAGAAACTTTGGTTAAGCAGCGTGCTGCTGTTGGTATCTGGACTGGTCCATGCCAACGAGCCCTTGCCGCTCAAGGTGCTGGTGGGTTTTGGCGCAGGCGGCTCGGCCGATTTGGCCGCACGTCTGCTGGCCGAACGTCTCAAGGACGAATTGGGCCGCCCTGTGGTGGTTGAAAACCGCGTGGGTGCGGGTGGTCGCATCGCCGCTGAAGCCTTGAAAAATGCAGCGCCCAACGGCTCCACCGTCATGCTGGCACCGATTGTGGTGCCGGTGCTGGCACCGCTGGTGTTCAAGAAACTCAACTACGACGTGCAAAAAGACCTTGCGCCTGTAGCGCACATTGCCGACTTTCAGTTTGGGGTGTCGGTTAAGGCCGACAGCCCCATTCGCAGCATTGCGGACTTGGTGCCCGTGGTCAAAAAGAACCCCAAAACGGGCTCTTTTGGTTCACCCGCCCCGGGCAGCTTGCCGCATTTCTTTGGCGTCATGATCGGTCAGAAAACAGGGCTAGACATGACCCATGTGCCTTACAACGGTGGCGCGCAATTGATGACGGCCCTCATCGGCGATCAAGTCACGCTGGGCATTGACACCTTGGTGGACCAAGGCGAAATGCACCGCGCAGGCAAAAGCCGCATTCTGGCCACCTCAGGCCCGACCCGCAACGCACTGTTCCCAGATGTGCCCACGCTGCGTGAATCGGGTTTCAATGATTTGGTTGGCGTGGGCTGGTTTGCCCTGTTTGCGCCGGGCGGCACGGATTCCGCGCAGATCACCACGTTGAACGCCGCCGTGAACCGCGCCTTGAAAAACCCGGCCCTCAAAGACCGCTTCATCAAAATGGGCCTGGAAATCGGTGGCGGCAGCCCACAAGACCTGCAAGCGCTGATCAGCACAGAAACTGCCCGCTGGGCACCTGTGGTCAAGGCCTCGGGATTCACGGCCGATTGAGCA
>JBIKRC010000082.1:0-7645 GCA_044349375.1 Limnohabitans sp. | reverse complement strand
TGTGGGTGAGGGGCTTGGAGAAGTCCTGAAAGTTGCGGTTGATGTCCACGTTTTCATGGGTCACGCGCCGCACATGCGAAAACCCGTGGGGGTTGAGCCCGTGGATGTAAAGCACGGCCACACCGTTGGCCTTGGCAGCAGCACGCCAAGCGCTGTTTTGCAAAGCGTGAATTTGCACGCCCGAGCCGCAGTAGCCCTCCACCCCGTGGCAGGCGCTGCTGATGACCAGCAGCTGTTTCGCATCGGGCGAGCCGTCGAGCACCACGTCCATGGCCAGCGCTTCGCCGTCCCGGCCCTTCAAGGGGTGGATGTTGGAGTCCACCGCCAGACCCGCAGCATGGGCGGCGTTCAGAAATTTCTGACGCGCTTCGGCATAGCTTTTAGAAAAGCCGGTTTGGATATCGGTCATGCAGGTTTTTCTTTTCAAGCGGTTTGTGTCGGATTGGCCAGCCATTGCGTGGCCAGTTCGACCCAGTAGGTACCGCCCAATGGGATCAGGTCGTCGTTGAAGTCATAGCTGGGGTTGTGCAAAGTGCACGGGCCGCCGCCGTGGCCCATTTCGCGGTGCGCGCCGTCACCGTTGCTGATGAACACATAGGCGCCTGGCTTGGCCTGCAACATGTACGAGAAGTCTTCCGCGCCCATGGTGGGTTCTTGGTTGACCACATGGTCGGCTCCCACAATGCCGCCCATGACTTGGCGGGCAAAGTCGGCTTCAGTGGCGCTGTTGATGGTGGGCGGGTAGTTGCGGTGGAACTCGAATTCGCACTGCGCATCAAAGGCGATGCAGATCGACTCGGCCACTTGCTGCATGCGCTTTTCGATCAGGTCCAGCACTTCGATGCTGAAGGTGCGCACCGTGCCTTGCAACTCGCACGAGTCGGGCACCACGTTGGTGGCTTCGCCCGCGTGGATCATGGTGACCGAAATCACGCCCGCGTCCACCGGCTTTTTGTTGCGGGTGATGATGGTTTGAAAGCCTTGCACCATTTGGCAGGCGATCGGCACCGGGTCGATGCCGTTGTGCGGCAGGGCGGCGTGGCTGCCTTTGCCGCGGATGACGATTTTGAATTCGTTGCTCGAGGCCATCACCGGGCCTGCGCTCACGGCAAACGTGCCAACGGGCGCGCCGGGCCAGTTGTGCATGCCAAACACGGCCTGCATCGGGAATTTGTCAAACAGACCGTCCTTGATCATCTCTCGGGCACCGCCGCCGCCTTCTTCAGCGGGTTGGAAAATCAAATACACCGTGCCGTCAAAGTCGCGGTGCTTGGAGAAATGCTTGGCTGCAGCCAGCAGCATGGCGGTGTGGCCGTCGTGGCCGCAGGCGTGCATCTTGCCAGGGTAGCTGCTGGCGTGGGCGAAGGTGTTGAACTCTTGCATGGGCAATGCGTCGATGTCGGCGCGCAAGCCGATGCCACGCCCGCAAGCGCCGCCGTCGCGCCCGTGCACGATGCCCACCACGCCGGTGGTGCCCATGCCCCGGTGGATGGGGATGCCCCAGTCGGTCAGCTGCTGCGCCACCACGTCGGCGGTGCGCACCTCCTGAAAACACAGCTCGGGGTGAGCGTGGATGTCTTTGCGAATGGCCGCAATGCTGGCCGCGTCGGTGAGGATGGAGTCGAGGATTTTCATGGGTACAGTCTAGCCACACTTGGGTGGGATTGCCAACACCCCCGCGCACATGGGGGACAAACAGGCCGCCTGCCAGGGGGCGGGTTTAGGCCACAATCAGACCGAACGATTGCCCCACGCCAGTCTTAACCTTTCACACAGCCCCATGATTGACGCCCTTTTGGACCCCCAAACCGTGCGCGGTGCCTGCCCGCACGACTGCCCCGACACCTGCGCCCTGCTGACCACGGTGGAAAACGGCCGGGCCACCAAAGTGCAGGGCAACCCGGCGCACGCGCCCACCGATGGCGTGCTGTGCACCAAGGTGGCGCGCTACACCGAGCGCACTTACCACCCCGAACGGCTCTTGCAACCCCTCAAGCGTGTCGGCCCCAAAGGTTCTGGCCAGTTTGCGCCGGTGAGCTGGGACGAGGCGCTGGACAACATCGCGGCGCGCCTGAAAGCCATCGCTGCACGCAACCCGCAGGCCGTGCTGCCCTACAGCTACGCGGGCACCATGGGCCTGGTGCAAAGCGAGTCGATCGCGGCGCGTTTTTTCCACCAGTTGGGCGCGTCGCTGTTGGACCGCACCATTTGCGCCTCAGCCGGGGCCGAAGCCCTGACGCAGACCTTGGGCAACAAGGTGGGCATGAAGGTCGAGTTTTATGCCGAATCCAAGCTCATTGTCATTTGGGGCAGCAATTCGATTGGCTCTAATCTGCACTTTTGGCGCCTCGCGCAAGAGGCCAAGCGCAACGGGGCCAAGCTGGTCTGCATCGACCCCCGTCGCAGCGAAACAGCCGAAAAATGCCACGAACACATCGCCCTGCGCCCCGGCACCGATGCTGCGCTGGCGCTGGCTGTCATGCATGAGCTGGTCATGAATGGCTGGCTCGACCAAGACTACATCGACCGCTACACCTTGGGCTGGGAAGCTTTGAAGGCCCGCGCCTTGCAGTGGACGCCCGAGCGCGCGGCCGAAATCTGCGGCGTGCCGGTTGAGCAAATTCGCCAGCTGGCGCGCGACTGGGGCACCACACAGCCCGCCGCCATCCGCCTGAACTACGGCATGCAGCGCGTGCGCGGTGGTGGCAACGCGGTGCGGGCCATCGCCTGTTTGCCTGCGCTCACCGGCGCTTGGCGGCACCGAGCGGGTGGGGTGTTGCTCAGCAGCTCGGGGCATTACCCGGTGCGGCGTGCGGCTTTGCAACGGCCCGACCTGCTGGGCGAGCGGCGTCCGCGCACGATCAATATGTCCACCATTGGCGACGACTTGCTGCGCTCGGCATCGCCCACGTTTGGCCCGCAGATCGAAGCCCTGATTGTTTACAACAGCAACCCGGTGGCGATTGCGCCCGAGTCCGGCAAGGTGGTGCAGGGCTTTGCCCGCGAGGATCTGTTCACCGTGGTGCTGGAGCATTTCCAGACCGACACGGCCGACTACGCCGATTTCATCTTGCCCGCCACCACGCAGCTGGAGCACTGGGACATCCACAACAGCTACGGCCACACCGATGTGCTGCTCAACCGCCCGGCGATTACGCCTGTGGGCGGGGCGCGCACCAACACCGACATCTTCCGGGCGCTGGCCCAGCGCATGGGGTTTGATGACCCGTGCTTTGCCGAAAGCGATGAAAGCCTGTGCCGCAGCGCCATTGGCGACGAGAAAGACTTTGAGCGGCTGCTTGAGCATGGCTTTGCTTCTTTGCCTGTGCCCGATGCGCCGTTCGCGCTAGGTGGCTTTCCTTCCCCTTCAGGGAGGTGCGAGTTTTTCAGCCAGCGCCTGGCGGACCAGGGCTTGGATGGCTTGCCCGACCACCTGCCCAACTACGAATTGGCTGCGCCCGGTGGCCGCTACCCGCTGGCCATGATCTCGCCGCCAGCGCGCAACTTTCTCAATTCGACCTTCGTCAACGTGCAAAGCCTGCGCGACATCGAAGCCGAGCCGGTGCTGGAAATGCACCCACAAGACGCCGCTGCGCGGGGCATTGCCGATGGCATGGTCGTCAAAGTGTTCAACGACCGCGGCACATACCACTGCAAAGCGAAGCTGAACCAACGCGCCCGCGAGGGCGTGGTCAACGGTTTGGGCATCTGGTGGCGCAAGCTGGGCCTGAACGG
The DNA here is from genome assembly GCA_044349375.1 of Limnohabitans sp. Taxonomy (GTDB): domain Bacteria; phylum Pseudomonadota; class Gammaproteobacteria; order Burkholderiales; family Burkholderiaceae_C; genus Limnohabitans_A. The sequence goes on along the minus strand of JBIKRC010000082.1, from coordinate 3,910 downwards.
CACCAACGTAAACGAGCTGACCAGCCAGCACCTGACCGATCTGGGCCGAGCGCCCGTGTTTTACGACTGCTTGGTGGAAGTTGCTGCCGATACGGCATTCGAACCGACCGTCCATTCTGCGGCCACAGCCAAGGCCTGACCCTTCAAGAAAACCATTCAAACACCATGCCCGAACTGAACATCGAACGCACACACACCCTGGGACTGGCCGGGGCACGCGCCGTGGCCGAACGCTGGCGCGAACAGGCTGAACAGGAATGGGGCATGAGCTGCGAATCCGAGCCAGGTGAGGAAGAAGACTTCATGCGTTTTGCCCGCAGTGGCGTGAGCGGCGAGCTCACAGTGACCGAAAACCGCTTCGACCTGCAGATCAAGCTGGGCTTTCTGTTGGGGGCTTACAGCAGCAAGATCGAAGAAAAGATCCAGGCCAATTTGGATGCACTGCTGGGCCCAGCGCCGCAAGCCTGATTCTATTTAGGGCAAATCCTTGCTGGCCTCGGCCATGGGCGATTGACGCGGCCCGACCGAGCCCAGACGTGCTTTGAGCGATTGGGGTTGGCGCGTCAAGATGGCGGCGTAGTTGGCGGTGTTGGACAGCACTTTTTTCACGTAATCGCGGGTTTCCAAGAAGGGGATGTTTTCTGCCCAGATGGCAGCTTCGAGGACGGGGCCGTTGCGCCAGTTGCGCGAGCGGCCCGGCCCGGCGTTGTAAGCGGCGGTCGCCAAAGGCATGGAGCCTTCAAAGTCATCCAGTACCAACTTCAGGTAACCCGTGCCAATGGCCACGTTGACCTCGCGGTCGGTGATCTGGTCCGGGGTGAAGCCGGTCATGCCGATTTTTTTGGCGGTCCATTTGGCAGTGGCAGGCATCACCTGCATCAGGCCCGAGGCCCCCACATGCGAGCGGGCGTCCATGACGAAGCGGCTTTCTTGCCGGATCAAACCGTAAACATATGCCGGGTCGAGGCGGATCTCGCCAGCGCGGCGCACCACGATCTCGCGCAACGGCATGGGAAAGCGTTGGTCAAAGTCAATCACTTCCTTGGTGCGCTCGCTGGTGTTGATGCAGCGGTCCCACACCTGCCGTTGGCAAGCCAAATCTGCCGCTGCCAGCAGCTCGCGGTCGTTCATGCCGCCGGGCGTGTGCAGGTTGGTGCTGTAGTTCCATTCGCGGTTGCCTTCGGGGCGCAGGCCCAACTGGATGGCGTACAAGGCGCGCTGCAGTCCGGGGTTGATGAGGGCCGCCGCTTTTTCTTGCGGGGTCAGTGCCGTGGGGCGCTCAGGTGCCGCGATCGGTTGGCCCAGTTCTTCAAGGGCCAGTTGTTCATAAAAGCCCCGCACGCTGGCGATGCTGCGCAGCAGACCTTGGGCTTCCAGTGTGTGGGCGTTGTCCTGGGCCGTGGCGGTCAGGGCGCGGGCTCGCCAATAGACCCAGGTCGGGTCTTTGCGGTGGTCCGCGCTCATGGCCTGTGTGGCGCTCAGGACCTGCGGCCATTGGCCTTGGCGCAAAGCAGCACGCACTTTCCAGCCCAGCAGGTCGTCGTTCAGGTCGCTGTCTTTTTGCACCTTGGCAAAGTAACTGGCGGCGTTGTCCTGCAGCTTTTGCGCGGCTTGCTTGCCAATGACGGCCCAGGTCCAGTTGCGTTCTTCAGCGCTCAGCTGGATCGACCAGCGACGGCTCAGCAAATCGGCCGCCTCGTCCGGGTCTTTGGCGGCCAGCCGGATCAGGGCCAGTACCGCAAGTTCTTTGCGGCTGCGGGTAATCGCCATGATGCGCTTGTTCAGATATTTGGCCGGGTCGGCGTGGATCAGGGCCACTTGTTCGGACAGGCGTGGCGCTTCGATGTCCACCGCCGCCTGTGCTGCGCGGGGGCGGTTGGCGTCCATGGCGATGCGGGCTTTGCGCCACAGGTCCAGCGCCTGAATCTGACGACCTGAGTGCAGGTGTTCGGCCACATAGGTGCAGCCGTCGTCGGCCTCACGCAATGAATACCAAACACGCAGGGCTTCTTCGGCCACGTCGGCCTTGCTGTTCATGGCCTCGGTGGCCAAAGCGTAGCAACGCACTTCGCGGTCATCGCGCATGCGAAAGCGGGGGTATTCGGCCGTGAAGGTGGTCCAGTCGCGCCGTTTGCCCAGTTGTTGCAGCCAGTCGTTGCGCAGGCGGTCTTCGTAGTAGCTGCCTGCGTAGGTGTTCAAGAAACTGCGGATTTCTGAGGTGGGCGCGGAGTCAAGGCGGGTACGCATTTCCCAATAAGCGGCCAAGGGCTCCAACACATGGCCGCGGGCTTGGGGCAGCAGGGCTGACAGCCGTTTGGCATCATTTTTGCGAAACGCCTGTTGCATCTCCAGCAGCACCTCGTCGCCCCGGTTTTGTGCTTGGGCGGGCCAGGCCCACAGGCCTGTCATGGTCATGGCGCTCAGCAGTGTCAAAATGCATCTTAATTTCATGGGTCGATTATGGACAAAGCCGAAGCAAAACGCGCCTTGAGAAAAGCCTTGATTGAAGAAAGGCTGAACTTGCCCGACCGATTGGCGCGGGCCGAAGCTTTGCAACGCGTCATGCGCATCTGGTTGTTTGACCGCCCTGAAACCGTGATCGGTGCTTACTGGCCGATCAAGGGCGAATTCGATCCGCTGCCGGTGCTGCACCGCTGGAAAGAAGACGGCGAGTTGAACGGCGAGCCGCAGCGCCGCCAAATTGGCCTGCCGGTGGTCAACAAGCAGCACAAAACTCTGACTTTCCACACTTGGTACCCCGGCTGCCCGATGGAAGAAGACGCCTACGGCATTCCCAAGCCCAAGGACACCGAAGTCATCGTACCCACTTTATTGTTTGTGCCCTGCGTGGGCTATGGCATCGGCGGCTACCGCCTGGGTTACGGCGGAGGGTTTTACGACCGCACCCTGGCCACCCTGCAGCCTAAACCCTTCACCGTGGGCTTAGGGTACACCCATGGTTTTTTAGAAGATTTGGAGCCCGAAGACCACGACGAGCCGCTGAATGCCATCCTGAACGACAACGGGGTGGTCTGGCCTGTTTGAGGTCTGCCGCATGCCCTGATCAAAAGTTCAACCAGGCAAGCCCAGTTGAAGCTTGATCACACTTTCCAGTGTTTTCAGGTCCGATTTGTTGAGAGAGCCCAGTTGCGTGGTCAGGCGTTCTTTGGCCACTATGGTCAGCTGATCCGCCATTGCTTTGCTGGTTTGACCCGCCACGCTCACCACCGCCTCGCTGGGGTAGAGTCGACCGGTGTTCGAGGTCAGGGGCACGACCTGTAAGCGGTTCAAATGCGTGTTGGACAGGTCATTGCTGACGATCACCGCAGGCCTTGTTTTGCGGATTTCTCCACCTTTGGCAGGATCAAAATCCACCCACCAGACTTCACCGCGCCGCATGGCCGACGTCGCCAATCAGGGCTTCACTCCAGGCCAAAGCCTCTTGTTCGCGTTCTGTGTCTTCGGCCATGGCGCGGTATCCCTGGGCCAGCTCGTCGCTTACGACGTGGGGCCGTGCCAGAGATTCGAGAAAACTGCTGATCTTGCGTCGACCGACCACGCGCACCAAACCTTCGTAGACAGCTTCATCCATGGTGATCGTCATTCGTTTTTGCATGGTCACTCCTTATGCATATATGCATTATGCGTTAACGCAACCGATGCTGTACGAATGTGGCCTCAAGCTCAGCGATGATGCGCATCTGAGCGCACTGGCAAAATGACACCATGGCCAGACCCAAATCAGCAACCCACGACATCAAGCGCGATGCGATCCTCGACATTGCCGCGCAATGCTTTGCCCAGCGCAGCTACCCTGCCGCCAGCATGAACGAGATCGCCACGGCATGTGGCACCTCCAAGGCGCGGCTGTACCACTATTACGACAGCAAAGAAGCCATTTTGTTTGACT
>JBIKRC010000081.1:0-7652 GCA_044349375.1 Limnohabitans sp. | reverse complement strand
TCGTACCATTTGCGTGACCATCGGCAACGGCTCGAACGCGCAGATCGGCTCGCAAGGTGCGCGCTTGATGCTGTTCGAGGACGCGGGCGCACTGCCAGAACGGTTGCGCGACGAGACTTGCACCCTTGCAGTGCAAGACGACAGTTTTTTTGCGTTCCATTTCACCAATCCCGCCTTTGCTGCGCTGCATGAGCGCAAGTTAAGCTTCGCCCAAGTGCCGTGGGGCATGGCGGTCGCGCGCAGTGGCAGCGACCGGCTGGCTGCGTCGCTCGACTTGATGAGCCAGATTTTTCATCGCGATAGCGTGTTCCTCGATTTGGCCCGCGCCAACCGTGTTGACTCTGGGTTTCTCGAAAAACAACGTGAGGTATGGAAGCGCCCTGATTGCAACATCAGCAAAGCCAAGATGGGCAACACCGATCCCAACTGCGTCTTGCCACCATTGGCTAATGCCCTGCAAGCCACCACGTTCGCACCCGCCATAACAGCATTTGAAGTCTGGACACTCCAAAACACCGGTGTCGCACTGGCGCTGCCCATGTTTAAAACCATACCGGCTTGGAATTTGTTCAAGGCCGGCATCTCCAACTCGCTGATCATGATCATCGGAGCTCTGGCAGCAACCTTGGGATTTGCCTTGCTGCTGGGTGCAGCACTCGGTTCACGAAGCCGCCCGCTTCGCTGGGCCACACGGGCACTGACCGTCACGATGCAATCCTCTCCCGTGGTACTCACGCTGGTGATCGCGGCGGCTGTTGCTCAGGTATTTTTTCCTTACTCGCCCATGATCGCTCTGTGTGCGGCAATCTTTGCGCTGGGCCTGACCAACGGCTGCAATGCTGCGCAAGCAATAGCCGAAGCCATGCTCACCTTACGCGAGGAGCACGGCCACGCGGCAGACGGGGAGAGCGGAGTGGTCGGGCTTTTCAAAGCCGCTGTGGGGCGCTCTGCGACTCAGATCGTTTCATTTCTGATCAACGCCGCTAAAGGCACACCCATTGCCAGCTTCATCGGAGCGCCCGAGCTGTTGAGCGCGCTCACCGACATCACCGCGTTCTCCAGCGGACGTGCCACCACTTACTCGATGCTGCTGATCTTCTACATCGTGGTGGTCGCGATCGTGGTGTACCTTTGCGGCAAATTGCGCACCTATTTAGAGCAACGGCAGGGGAGACGCGCATGACGCTTTTAACAGAACACTTCCTGCCTGTATTCGTGCCACAACTTCTGGCGGGCATGGCGGTGAATTTCAAAATCGCTGCGATCGCGCTACTTTTAGGGTTAGCGCTGGGCGTGCCGCTGACCCTGGCGAGGCTGAGCGGAAACATCACGGGCGCTGCCGCATCAGCACTGATCGGGCTGCTGCGCGCAGCTCCGACATTCGTGGTGATGTTCTTCCTGTTCAACGTCATTGCGAAAGATGCGAAGGTTTTCGGCTACGCCATCGCGCTTTCCGGCGTCATGACCGTCGCCTTGTCGCTCGTACCCTATGCCGCCGCTTATGTCGCCGACAACGGAGCGGAGGCGTTACAACAATTGCGGCGTGGCTCACCGTTGGCCGCATTGCTGTTTTTGCCGAATGTCGGACGGGCGTTTTTCGTGCTGGTGATGTCGTCGAGCGCGGGTGCGGCAATCGGCGTGAGTGAAGGCATTGCTGTCATTCTGCGCGAGGCCGAGCGCCTGCCCGCCACCAGCGATAAATTCCTGCTGTTTGCCGTCGGCATAGCGTGTTTTGGCGTCACCCTGCAGGCGGGTTTTGCCATGATCAATTTGCTGAAGCACCGGCTCGGCACGCTCCTCGCGCGCAAAGACACTGAAGCGTCATCGTCATGACTGTGGTTACACTGGAAACGGCCCTTAAAAAGTTCGCAAATAAGCCCGTGGGCGTCAGCGTTTGCGCAAAACACAGTGCATTGGCTGATGGAAGTCTCTGTTCAAATTGGGGGGGAAGGCTGCGGTGGGGGTCGGCATGAGCTGGAATATGAAAAGCCCATGCATCACCCCCCCAAATATTCACCGAAGTGGTCTCGTACCAGGGGCACCACTGCCATATCGGGTGACGGAACAGTTTTGCTGGAAATCACTGCGAAAGACCTTCGAAGTTTGCTGAAAACGGCTTCGCCTACTTTGACGGCTGTTTTTGAAGCCTTGATGCTGCAGCAATACATGCACAATGCGCTGCGTACGAAAGCTTGACATGGACGATATCTCTGAAATGACGATGCCCAGAATACAAGACTTGAGTGCTTCGTTGCGTAATTTGCGCCGACCTTGGCCAAATCAATGGCCAGGCTTGCCCTTGGTGTTCGATCGTGCATGTCAAGAGCTGGGATTGGGCAATCCCCGCAAGGGCTCGGCTGTGCACAGATTGCAGGGCTTTGGTCGGGCTGTGTGTGAACTGCTCGAGCAAGATGGTGCCAAACGCCATGCACAGGGCCATGAGCCCGCTTATCACAATCGCTTGCACATCGCAGACACCTTGGTCTGCATGACCTACTTGCTCAAGACATCGAGTGCGCTGAATGTTGCAGGTGCGCGCAAGCCGGCAGTGGTGGCCATGGCTTTGTGCATCATGGCGGGGCACGATTTTCTGCACCCGGGGGGCTCCAAAATGCATCCCGGCGAATTAGAAGCACGCGCTGTTCAGGATTTGCAGCCTCTCATGGACGCTGCGGGTTTGACCTTGGCAGAGCGCCAAATTTTAAAGCACTGCATCATGGCCACCGTTCCCGCACAGGTCAAGGGCATCCACTTGCAAATTCGCACTCGTCCATATGATCTTCGGCAGACAGATTGCTTGTCCGTTTTGGTGACAGAAGCAGACATCATGGCCAGCACTTTGCCGCAAACTGCATCGAGCTTGACGCAGTCTTTGGCCATCGAATGGGCATCTCAAGAACCCAAGGCAGCCGAAAAGTTGCTGCAGCCGCAAAACCGTTTGTTGTTTTTAGAGCATGCAGCGCTGTTTTCAAGTCCGGCTGCATGTCGTTTGGGTTTAAACGCCGTCAAGTTTCGGCAGATCAGGCGCATTGAACACGATCTGAAAAATGCCGACCGAAGTAGGTAGAACTGGTTGAGGTCTACGATATGACGGCTCGTTGATCCCGCCGCACCTCCGACCGTTCACTGGGCACGCACTGGTCAAACTGAAATTGGCACCCCTGATGCTGTGAAACCCGAACATGGCCCAAGCAGCCAACGTGCGTCTTGCACATGCATTGTTTACTCAACCCATTCAAGATTGCGAAAATCAAACCCGCACTCAACGGTTGGTTTGATGATGGCAAAGTAGGGTGACACGTCAAAGTCTCTGGGTGTTAGCAGCGAGTGGTGCTTGGGTTTGAACTGTTTTGGTTGAAATTGTTGAGGCAAATCATCATATTCATTGGCTGATGTACTTGGGCTTTCGTGCTCAAAGGCAATGATGGGGTAGTGAATGCCTTCAAATGCCTGAGCAATTAATGTTGAACAAATGGCTCGCGTTGGGTCACCACTGCCCAGAGACAATAACCGTCTTCTGAATCGGGTCGGTACCGGTGGCGTTGGTAGCAAGTACCTTGCAAGATCAAGAACGTTTCGTAAATCGTATTGATGTCCAATTTTGTCAATAGCGGCTTGCGCAACGTCGGTGCATTCTTGCTCACTGAGTCCAATAGGTCTGCAGATTCTGGTGTGCAGATTCATAAATCTATCAAGTCCAGTGCTGCGAACACCATGCACCGTATCGGCATCTATGAGGCAGTGGTGTTCGGGTGCATCTGGGCTGAAATTCATACCGACATAAAGTGCGGCATGAGACCAAGTGGACTGGGTCAGGTATTTGATTGCAGCACTTATTCGGGTGTTACCTTCAATCAGCAGTACATCACCTGGTCGCAAAGAGGCCTGCAGATGCAAGGGGTTGGATGGTGGCGCTGTACCATTGATTTCGAGCTCTTTGCTGAGATAAACAGCCAAGGATTTACCGATTGCACCTGCGACTTTTTTCATACAGCTTGTCCATTGATTTTTTCGGTACTCAGCATAAATCAGTCCAAATCTATTCAGGACTGATTGTTTCTTAAATGGTCATTTTGAAATGCTCTAATCCACTCTGGGTCCAATGCACACCGTTGCGCTCTTCGACCTTGAACCAATGAGCAGCATCCGAGTCAGATGGTTCTGAGGCAATGGTTGTAATGGGGTTTGAGCCGTTTTCGCTGGCACGTGTGTTGGGCGAGCCAACGTACATGCTGGGGGAGTGGTCGTCGCTCGAGTACCTAAAGGCCCAAATATCTTTCCCATTGGTCAAAGCGCAGGAAATTCGCATGGGTTCGTCTGCGTGGTGTTGATCCATGATTTTGGAGACATCACGCAAAGTGGCTTGCATGGCGTTGATGGGGTCATGGATCAAACCCTTGCTCAGCGCCACTAAAAATAAGGCTTCACTGTCTGTGGTGCCCTCTCTGTGCGGATAGTGCACATGATCGATGAGGTCTTCAACATCCTTGCGGCAGTCATGCCAGTTGCCAATTTTCCCGTTGTGCATGAAAGCCCAGTTTTTCCACGTAAATGGATGGCAGTTGCTTCTGTTGACCGCTGTGCCAGTCGTAGCGCGAACATGGGCAAAAAATAATTGGGTCTGTATATGTGCCGCAAGGGAGCGCAGGTTACTGTCGTTCCAGGCAGGCATGATGTCTTTGAACAAACCTGGTGTAGTGCGGTTGTTGTACCATGCAACGCCAAATCCATCACCATTTGTGACCCACGCAGATTGATTCGCAGCAAGGCTCTGGCGCACAATGGAATGCTCTTGATGAAAGATCAAGTCTTCAAGGTAAATCTCTGGACCCGCATAAGCAACCCATCTGCACATGATGACCTCAGCTATGAATCAGACATCATCAGAAGTTTATTGAAATTTCGATTAAATTCAATTGACGAATGCCCTTGGATTAAGGAATTGCGTGATTTGGCATCAAGTCAGATATCTGCTCAGGTATCAATTGGGTAAATGCACCCACCACTTGATGACGGAAGTTACTGTGTTTCAGCCGAGCATGATTTGAGCAGCTGATCAAATCAGCAGATCCCTCGATTTCATTGTTGAGTCAAAAGTTGGCGCCTGGTCAAATCTGCGTTGACACCCACAATCTGCAAATTAAACGCATGCGATGCATCCGCTACATGCCGCCATTGCGGCGTTGCATCCGAATGCTCAGGTCTTCTCGACTTTCGGTTGAGGCTGAGCTTGAAGCTGTGATCTCGCCTTGGTCGGTAAGCTCAAAGCCAACATTGCGCCCAGCAGGTTCACGCCAGCGGCAATGCGCATGGCTTGGTCATAGCCCTGGGTCTGGTCGTACAGCCAGCCGGCCAGCACCGGCAGACTGATGGCCGCGATGCACCAGGCAATGTACAACTGCCCTGCCACCCGGCCAAAAGCATTGGGGTGCCAGTAGCGTGCAATGGCCCCAGCCGTCAGACCCGAAATGAAGCCATAGCCGCAGCCGATCAGCGTCATGGCCAGGACCGCCATGCCTGGCCCTGGCCAGGCCAATAGCAGGCACGAGCCACTGAGGGCGATCAGGTGGGCCATGCAGGCCACGCGGGGCACCGCGAAACGATCAATGAGCCAGCCCCCACCAATACGTGCAGCAGCAATTGCACCGGTGATGAAAGTGGTGCCCCCCAGCGCAAACAGGCTTTTTGCGCCGTAGGCCTGCAAAATGCCAGCGGCCTGGCTCATCACCATCAGACCCGCCGAAGCTGCGAGAAAGAAAACAGTAAACAGTCGGGCAAACAAGCCCCAGTGGCGGGCCTCGCTGTCGGCGGCATTCGCGCCAGGATCTTGCATGCGAACCCGGGCACGACGCCACAGCATTGCAGCGATGGCACAGCAAATCAGCACCGTGAGGGCAAGACCCATCAGGGTTGTGCGCAGACCGAACGCCTCGATGGCCCAGCCAAAGACCGGTGCGCCCAGCATGGCACCCATGGGATACAGGCTGACCACGTAGCCATTGGCCAGCCCGCTCATCGGGCTGATGGTCTGATTCAGACCCTGCTGCATCATGACAAAAACCACCCCGCCGCCCAGTCCGAACAGAACGCCGTAGCCCAACAGCAAATGCTCGATATCCTGTGCAGCAGAGGCGATCAGCAGGCCAGAGGCGCTCAGTGCGCCGCAAACCAGCAGCAGGGGCACAGGTGCGAAGCGACGGTAAAGGGCGGGTCCGATGAGCATGCCGATCGTGAGAAAGACCGACGCCACGGAAAACACGATGGCCATCTCGGCCCGACCAATGCCGAGCAGCGCCTCCATCGGCTTGAGAAAGACCGAAAACGCATAGACGGTGCCGAACGGCAGATTCACCACGGTGGCCGCCGCCAGGACGAGCGCCCCTCGGCTGATGCCTCGTGAGGTGGGTGAATCGCTCATCGCTGCCCCACGAGACGGCCCCGATCACGACAAGCGAGACCCAACCGATGGGACAAAACAGGATGGGGCATGCGTCGCGTTTTCATTTTTCAAGTCAGAGCGCCAGTTTATCCGACTGAATTGCGGTTGGCCGATGTGCATGGTGAACGGGGGGGCGATGCTTCTTCAAACAAGACAGGTGAGTGCTGAGCCATGATGATTGGGGCACCACCCGCTTGAATTGCTGGAGAGTTCGCACCAGATTGGGCTGAAAAAAATGGCTACCAATAGCGTGACCAGAGCTTGGGGCGTGAAGTCGCCTTGGTTGGTGAATCCCACATTGCCACAAAATCCAGAGGGCTCGGCTCAATCAGTCGTGTTGACGCCGATCCACTATCGATCACCAGTGGTCAAGTTAAAGTTGGTGGTAACACATGCTCGCCACTGACCAGTTTTTTTGTCTGGTCAAATGCCACATCGCAGATCTGCCCACTTTCGCCAGATCTGCGCCATTAAATAACCGATGATTGGAAGATGGAGGAACACCATGCAAGCCCATGAAACCTTTGAAACCCTGTTGCCGCTGCGTGAAGACCTGGCGCTCGCCTTGCGTGCTGCCGCCGCTCAGGGACTGAGCGAGGGCGTGTGCAACCACTTCAGTGTTGCGGTGCCTGGAAAGGACGACTGGTTTTTGCTCAACCCGCGCGGCTTGCATTGGAGTGAGGTGCAAGGGCCTGACATCGTGATGTGCAACGCGGAGGGAGAGCAGCTGGCGGGCCGTCACCCGGTGGAGCCCACGGCCATGTTCATTCATGCTGCGGTGCACCGCATAGCGCGCAAGTCGGTCGTGCTGCACACCCACATGCCTCACGCCACGGCTCTCACCCTGACGGCGGCACGGGCCCTGGACACCCGTTTGTCCCAAACCGCCATGCGATTTCATGGCCGCGTGGCGGTGGACGCCCACTACAACGGACTGGCCCTGGACATGACCGAGGGTGAGCGCATCGCGAATGCCATGAATGGGACAGATGTGGTGTTTTTGGGCAACCACGGTGTCATCGTGTGCGGTGAGCGGGTGGACTACGCCTATGACGACCTGTACTACTTGGAACGCGCTTGCCAAGCGCAGGTGCTGGCGGCCTCGACCGGTGTGGCGCTGAAACCTGTGGACGCCGAGCTCGCTCAGCGTGTGGCAGATCAGACCAACAGGGAGCGGCTTCAGTCGGAGCTGTTTTTCTCCAGCTTGCGAAGG
>JBIKRC010000080.1:0-7734 GCA_044349375.1 Limnohabitans sp. | reverse complement strand
TCAATGGGTTGGGGCACCTGGCTCAGCAGCGATGTGCTGTTTACTGGATGCGTGAACAGTACTGTAAACGAGCTGTATAAAACTGTAAACAGTATTTTTGGTCAGTTTGCCTTATCATTTGGATATGCCAAAAAACACCGATTCAAACCGCCTGAGCCCTCCCTTTTTGCAGGATGACCGCTGGCGAGAAACCCATCTGGGACGCTTACTGGGGCACGCCATGCGGCGCTTTGACGAACGCGTTCTGCACCTGATGGCGGGCAACGAGGGCGTGCCGCTGGCGCTGGCCAACCTGGCTTCGCGTGACCAAATCAGCGCCGCGCATGTGCACATCACGCGCCATCTGGCGCTGGAAGGCTCGCGCCTGACCGACTTGGCGGGGGCTGCGGGCATGAGCAAACAGGCCATGGGGGACTTGGTGGACCAGTGCGCCGCTTGGGGCTTGGTGCGACGCGAAGCGGACCCGCTGGACGCCCGCGCCCGGCGCGTGGTGTTCACGCCGGACGGCCTGGCCTGGTTGCAAGCCTTCAAGGACGCGGTGGCCCAGGCCGAGGCCGAGTTCCGCGAAGCGGTGGGCAAAGATGTCGCCACCGTGGTGGCGCTGGGGCTGGAGGCCTATGCCCATTGAGGCGAACACCGCATTCAGCGGGGCGCAAGGTACAAAGCTGACACTAGAATGAACCCGCCGACACAGGCAACCGAAAAAGACGGCACCGCGCCGCAGCCACAACAACAGGAGACAGCCATGCGCATTCTGATAGCCGAAGACGATCAAGTGCTTGCTGACGGTTTGTTGCGCACTTTGCGCAGCGCAGGCGCCGCAGTGGACCACGTGGCCAGTGGCAGCGAAGCCGATGCAGCTTTGATGACCAACAGTGAATTCGATTTGCTGATTTTGGACTTGGGCTTGCCCAAAATGCATGGCCTCGAAGTACTCAAGCGGCTGCGCGCCCGAGGCTCCACCCTGCCGGTCTTGATTCTCACCGCCGCCGACAGCGTCGAAGAACGCGTCAAAGGCCTGGACTACGGCGCCGACGATTACATGGCCAAACCCTTCAGCCTGCAAGAGCTTGAAGCCCGTGTGCGCGCCCTCTCCCGCCGTGGCATGGGCGGTGCCACCTCGCAGATCAAGCACGGCCCGTTGGTGTACGACCAGACCGGTCGCGTGGCCACCATCGACGGCAAGATGGTCGAGCTGTCGGCCCGTGAGTTGGGCCTGCTGGAGGTGTTGCTGCAACGCGCAGGCCGATTGGTGAGCAAAGACCAGTTGGTCGAGCGCCTGTGCGAGTGGGGTGAAGAGGTCAGCAACAATGCGATCGAGGTGTACATCCACCGCTTGCGCAAGAAAATCGAAAAAGGCCCTATCCGCATCGCCACCGTGCGCGGCCTGGGTTACTGCCTCGAAAAGATCCCGGGTTAAGGCCTGGCTTCCTGCACGCATCAAGCCCTGAAGCTATGAAATCCAAGGGCTGGAACATGCGGGTCTTCAAGCGCGAGCAACGCTCGCTGTTTGGCGAAATCCTCGACTGGATGCTGACGCCGCTGCTCTTGCTGTGGCCCATCAGTCTGGCGCTGACCTGGTTGGTGGCGCAAGGCCTGGCCAATAAACCCTTCGACCGGGCCTTGGTCTACAACGTGCAAGCCCTGGCCCAACAGGTCCGCATGGGGCCCGATCAACAGGTACAGTTCAGCCTGCCGCAACCGGCCAGCGAACTGCTGCGCGCCGACGAAACCGATCTGGTGTACTACCAGGTGCTGGGCGGCCGGGGCGAGCATCTGAGCGGCGACCGCGACCTGCCCTTGCCCAAACCCAACCAGGTCAGGGGCACCAGTTACCAAGTGCACATTCGAGACGACGAAATCCGGGGTCTGGAAGTGCGCGTGGCCTACACTTGGATCCGGCTGGACGCCGAGGGCGCACCGCCGGCCCTGGTGCAAGTGGCCGAGACACTCGAAAAACGCTCGGTGCTGGCCGCTGAAATCATCAAGGGCGTGATGTTGCCCCAGTTTGCCTTGCTGCCGCTGGCGGTGCTTTTGGTGTGGCTGGCCCTGGTGCACGGCATCAAGCCCCTTAAACAACTGGAAGAACGCATCCGTGAGCGCAAACCAGACGATCTGAGCCCACTGGACGACAAAGCGGTGCCGATGGAGGTGGCCCCTCTGGTGGTATCTGTCAACGATTTGTTGGAGCGCCTGAAAGACTCGATCTCCACGCAAAAACGTTTTTTGGCCGATGCCGCTCACCAACTGAAAACCCCCTTGGCTGGTTTGCGCATGCAGGCCGATTTGGCGCAACGTTCGGGCTCGAGCGAAGAAGACCTGAAAAAGTCCCTGCAGCAAATTGGGCGCGCCAGCGTGCAGGCCACGCGCACGGTAAATCAGTTGTTGTCGCTGGCCCGGGCAGAGGGCGGCGTGACTCACTTGCCCTTGCAATCGTGCGACATGGCGGCCCTGAGCAGCGATGTGCTGCAAGACTGTCTGGCAAGCGCCATGGACAAGGGGCTGGACCTGGGCTACGAGGGAGTGGCAGTGGGCACACCGGGCGCACAGTTGCAGGGCAACCCCACGCTGCTCAAGGAGATGGTGCGCAACCTGGTGGAAAACGCCATCCACTACACGCCCAGCACGCCTGAGCGTCAAGGTGTGATCACGGTGCGGGTGCTGGTCGACCCCTACAGCAAGGCGTTGGTGATGCAGGTCGAAGACAACGGGCCTGGCATTCCATTGCCCGAGCGCGATTTGGTGTTCCAGCCCTTTTACCGCGCCCTGGGCACCAACGTGGACGGCTCCGGTCTGGGTCTGCCCATCGTTAAGGGCATTGCCCAGCAGCACGGCGCAACGGTCAGCATCGACATGGCCCACCCGGGCCAAACCTTGCCCGGTGCATGCTTTACTTTGCGCTTTGGGATGACCTGAGTTAACCGGTGTCAGCGTGAGCGCGATGGGTTGGGTTCAGGCGGGTGTTCCCATGTTCAGCTGCAAGCGCTCACGCGCCATCACGCGGGCCACAGCTGGCTCTGCCGCGACCTTTTGAACAAAGTCCCACAGGGCGGGATGCACCTCGGGTGCGATGCCCGCGATGGTGCCCCAGCGGGTGAGCGTGAGGCTGTAGGCGTCGAGTGGGCCGAAACGCTCACCGCTCAGCCAGGGTTGGCCTTTGCCGGCGGCGGCTTGAACCAGGCCTTGCAACTCACCCAGCATGCTGCGAAAGAGCTGCGTGTTGTAAGGCTTGAGGGCGGCCTGCACCTCTGGCTGGTCCGAGAACTTTTGCGGCATGAAGATGTGTGTGAAGGTCGGGTGCACCGTGTTGTTCATCCAGGCCAGGGTGGACAGCGCCTGAGCGCGGGCCATGGGGTCGTTGGGGAAAAAACCCATCTGCGGAAAAATTTGATCGAGGTGCAGCACGATGGCCAGGATTTGCGTGATCGGCTGACCGGCATTCACCAACACGGGCACTTGAGCGCGCGGGTTGATGACTTGGTATTCGGCGCTGTTTTGTTCACCCTTGTGCAGTTTGACCATGCTGGGCTCGAACTCGGCACCACTCATCTCCAGCAACACATGGGGGACAAATGAACAGGCGCCTGGGGCAAAGTAAAGCTTCAAACTCATGGTTTCATCTCCGGGAATAAAAGGTCATCGGGGCGCCGTCTGTGGGGCCAACGGGGTGGGTGCGGGCAACGCGGGCGCTGGGCTGGGGATCTCCGGGGCGCTGGCCTCGGTGGCTGGGGGCCAGGCGTTGACGTCTGGCAAGGCAGGTGGGGGGGATGTCGCCGAAGCAGGCGGCATGACCTCGAACTTCAGGGCTTCGGGCTTGACTTGCTGCTGCAGGCGCTCGGGTTCGCGGTGTTGGTGAGGGCCATGACCCCAGCGCGCAAACGCATCCCATTGCCACGCCAGCACAGCGGCATTGAGCACCAGCAAAAGCGCCAACCAAAATTTCAACATCTTGCAGTGTCCCGTCAGGTCAAGGGTCGTACGCTGATCTCGGCGCTGTGGATGTCCTGCACGCCGAGTTCGGTTTGCCATCGTAACGCACCCCCAGGGCCCACTCCCAGCGCCACGCCTTGCTGGCCATCGCTGGCATGCACACGTCGGCCCTTGAGCACATCGCGGGCGTCAAAACGACTTTGCAAAGGGGCAAAACCGCTGGCTTCAAAAGCCAGCAGGGTCTGGATCAGGGGCAACGCCACCCGCGCCAAGCAAGCAGGCGCGGTCAGCTCGGGCAACAACTCGGTGAGGGCCGCTGGCGGTGTGTTCAGCCCCTGTGCGTCGCGCGGCCGAATGTTCAGGCCCACGCCCACCACCACCTGGCTTCGCCCGCCCATGCTGGCGGCCTCGATCAGGATGCCGCCGAGCTTGCGGTCTTGAAACCACAAATCGTTGGGCCACTTCAGGCCCACATCGGGGTGCAGGCTTTCGGCCAGACTCAGGCCCACGGCCAAGGACAGGCCAGACCAGTCTTGGGGCGACAGCGGCAGGCTGAGCGAAAAGGTCAATGAGTCGCCCGGCTGGCTTTGCCAGACCCGGCCCATGCGGCCACGCCCTGCGGTTTGGCGTTCGGCCACCAACAAGGTCGGCTCGTGCTGGCCTGCGCGGGTCCGGCGCATGAGTTCGCTGTTGCTCGAATCAATCTCGGGCAACACCTCAACAGTGAAATCGGGCAACAGGGGGTAAACCTGCTCCCAAACCGTTTCAGCGGGCCAAGCGGTGGGCTGGATCATGGGGCATCGTGGTGAGGGCGGTCATGCGCACCGAACGCCAGCGAGGGGCCAACAAGGCCTTTGCAGGCAGCTGCAGCGCCTATTTTTTCTGACCAGGGGTCTTGTCGGCCTTGGCGGGTTTGGCCGCCTTGGAAGACTTCTTTTTGTCTTTGGCCTTGGCTTCGGACTTGTTCTTGCCCTTGGCCTTGGTTTGAGCTTTGTCTTTGGCTTTCTCTTTGTCTTTGGTTTTGGCCTTGCCCTTTTTCTGACTTGGCGTTTTGGGGGTGTCCTTGCGCTCTTTGGGCGAGAGCAGCGTGCCCCGGCATTGGGCGCTGCCGCACCAGCAAGGGTATTCGGCCTTGAGCTTCTTGGTGTAGGGCTCGTCGATGATGAGCCCGTAGTCGTAGTTCAGCTCTTCGCCCGCCTTGATGTTGCGGATCGCCTTAATGAAGATGCGGTCGTTGTCTTCGTCGGCTTCGCAGTTGGGTGCGCAGCTGTGGTTGATCCAGCGCGACGAGTTGCCGCCGTGCAGCGCATCGATCACCCGGTCTTCGTTCACATGAAAGTAGAAGGTGTGATTGGGGTCATTGGGGTCGTGCGGGTGGCGGTCTTGCGCCTCGTCCCAGCTGATGATTTCGCCCACGTACTCGATGAGGGTCTCGCCTTCGGCCAGGTCTTGCAGCGCAAAAACGCCTTTGCCATGGACGCCGGAGCGGCGAACCTGGATGCGTTTACCGGAAGCAACCGCAGCAGGTTTGTCGGTGGAGCGGCTGGAGGGGGAAACAGATGTTTTGGCCACGGCGTAAAAAATTTGTTATGGTGAATTCATGTGGGCGTGCGCGTGAGCGCGTGCCCGGGCGCGTGCACACACGCGAGACAACGGATTGTAATGACATGAAAACCTTGGTAATTGCAGAGAAGCCTTCGGTGGCTCAAGACATCGTCAAAGCCTTGACCCCGACCTCGGGCAAGTTCGAGAAACACGACGATCATTTCGAGAACGACAAATACGTCGTGACCAGCGCGGTGGGCCATTTGGTGGAGATCCAGGCCCCCGAGCAGTACGACGTGAAACGCGGCAAGTGGAGCTTTGCCAATTTGCCGGTGATCCCGCCGCACTTTGACTTGAAGCCCGTCGACAAAACCAAGACCCGCCTGAACGCGGTGGTCAAGCAGGCCAAGCGCAAGGACGTGAACGCCCTCATCAACGCCTGTGACGCGGGCCGCGAGGGGGAATTGATCTTCCGCTTGATCGAGCAGTACGCCGGGGGCGTTAAAACGCTGGACAAGCCCGTGCAGCGCCTTTGGCTGCAGTCCATGACGCCCCAGGCCATCCGCGACGGTTTTGACAACCTGCGCACCAACACCCAGATGCAGGGCCTGGCCGACGCCGCCCGCAGCCGCTCGGAGGCCGATTGGCTGGTGGGCATCAACGGCACGCGGGCCATGACCGCGTTCAACTCGCGCGATGGCGGCTTTTTCTTGACCACCGTGGGTCGGGTGCAAACCCCGACATTGGCCGTGGTGGTCGAGCGCGAAGAGCAAATCCGCAAGTTCGTGAGCCGCGACTATTGGGAAATCCATGCCGAGTTCGCCGCAGCTGCTGGCACCTACCCCGGCAAGTGGTTCGACCCCAAGTGGAAAAAAGAAGAAGACGCTGAAAAGAAAGCCGACCGCAAATGGACCGCTGTTGAGGCACAAGCCATTGTGGATGCGGTGCGCGGCAAAACCGCCAGCGTGACCGAAGAATCCACGCCCACCACGCAAGCCAGCCCCGGCCTGTTTGACCTGACCAGTCTGCAGCGCGAGGCCAACGGCAAGTTCGGCTTTTCGGCCAAGACCACGCTGGCCCTGGCCCAAAGCCTGTACGAACGCCACAAGGCGCTGACCTACCCGCGTACCGACTCGCGACACCTGCCCGAAGACTATGTGCCCGTGGCCAAAGAAACCTTTGAGATGTTGGCTGACAGCGGCATGCGCCACCTGGCCCCGCACGCCCTCACCGCACTCAACAACAACTACGTGCGTAAGATCCCGCGCGTGTTCGACAACAAAAAGGTGTCGGACCACTTCGCCATCATCCCCACGCTGCAAGCGCCCAGCGGTTTGTCTGATGCTGAGCAAAAGCTTTATGACCTGGTGGTGCGCCGCTTCATGGCGGTGTTCTTCCCCAGCGCCGAATACCAGGTCACCACCCGCATCAGCGTGGCCGCTGGCCACAGCTTCAAGACGGTGGGCAAGGTACTGGTCAAACCCGGCTGGCTGGCCATTTACGGCAAAGAAGCCGCAGAAGAAGTGGAAGACGCCAAGGACGGCGACAAGGGCCAGAACCTGGTGCCGGTGCAACCGGGCGAACAGGTCGGTGTGGACTCGGTCGAGGCCAAGGGCCTGAAGACCCGCCCCCCCGCCCGCTATTCAGAAGCCACGCTGCTGGGTGCCATGGAAGGCGCAGGCAAGATGGTCGACGACGACGAGCTGCGCGAAGCCATGCAAGAAAAAGGTTTGGGCACACCCGCCACACGGGCCGCCATCATCGAAGGCCTGATCAACGAAAAATACATGCTGCGCGAAGGCCGCGAGATGATCCCGACGGCCAAAGCCTTTCAGCTCATGACGCTGCTGCGCGGCCTGCAGGTGGAAGAACTGTCCAAGCCCGAGTTGACGGGCGAGTGGGAATACAAGCTGGCTCAGATGGAGCAAGGCAAGCTCAGCCGCGCCACCTTCATGGCCGAGATCGCGGCCATGACCGAGCACATCGTCAAGAAAGCCAAAGAATACGACCGCGACACCGTGCCCGGTGACTACGCCACCGTCACCACGCCTTGCCCCACCTGTGGTGGCGTGGTGAAAGAAAACTACCGCCGGTACACCTGCACAGGCGCCGATGGCGCCAGCGAAGGCTGCGGTTTCTCGTTTGGCAAGACGCCTGCAGGCCGCACCTTCGAGCCTGCCGAAGTCGAGCAGTTCATGCGCGACAAAAAGATCGGCCCCCTGGAAGGCTTCCGCTCCAAAGCGGGTTGGCCTTTTGTGG
>JBIKRC010000079.1:0-7757 GCA_044349375.1 Limnohabitans sp. | reverse complement strand
GTCCTTACGTGGCTATCGTCTTCGTCAGGCCTTGCAGAAAGCACACACAGAACTGGGCGGCGCAGCCCGCCAGGCAGGTTGGCTAACCGAGGAAGACATCCTGCAGGATGAGTCGTGAAGGTTTTTCTCGACACCAATGTTTGGCTGTCGGCCACGGTGTTTGCGGGCCTGTGCGAAGCGATCTTGACGGAATGCCATCAGCGCGACTGGCTGTTGACCACCCAACTGGTGCAGGCTGAAGCGCATGAGGTGCTGGAGAGAAAATTTCCACAATTGCCACAATCTCGGGCGTTGTTTGATGACATTTGGGCAGTGGCCAAGTGCGTGCCAGACGTGGACGAACCTGCCGATGACAACGATGTCCGGTTGGTCAGAGCAGCCAGCCTGGCAGGTGCCGGGGTATTCGTCACGGGTGACAAGCGCGTGCTCACTTGGGGCCGCGAAAGCGACACGCAAATCCTGAGCCCCCGAGATGCATGGGTGCTGCTGTTTGCAGCCAAGGTCAACGGTTAGCGCTTTGTTGCCTTGAATGCAAAAGGGCGTGCCGCTCTCGCTTGCACGCCGTTTTCTTTAAAGAGGAGCTGAAAAAATCAGTTCTTGTGCAACTCAGCGTTCAACTCGCCCCAGCTTTTGTTGCGTGGGATGGCGTGCAGCGCGCCGGACTGTGAATCGCGGCGGAACAGGATGCCGTTTTTGCCGGACAGTTCTTTGGCTTTCATGATCGAGCCGTCGGGCATTTGCACGCGGCTGCCGCCGGTGATGTAGCAACCGGCTTCGACGATGCAGTCGTCGCCCAGCGAGATGCCGATGCCGGCGTTGGCGCCCAGCAGGCAGCGCTTGCCGACCTTGATGACTTCTTTGCCGCCACCCGACAGCGTGCCCATGATGGACGCGCTGCCGCCGATGTCGCTGGCGTCGTCCACCACCACACCCGCGCTGATGCGGCCTTCGACCATGCTGGCGCCCAGGGTGCCGGCGTTGAAGTTGCAAAAACCTTCGTGCATGACGGTGGTGCCGCTGGCCAGGTGCGCGCCCAGGCGCACGCGGTCGGCGTTGGCAATGCGCACGCCCGACGGGATCACGTAGTCCGTCATCTGAGGGAACTTGTCCAAGCCCTTGATCTCGAGCACGCGGCCAGTGCCACGGGCTTTCAGGCGGGCAGCGGGCACATCGGCCAGGGCGCAGGGGCCAAAGTTGGTCCAGGCCACGTTGGGCAGCAGGCCAAAGATGCCGGTCACGTTGGCACCGTGCGGCAACACCAGGCGGTGGCTCAGCAGGTGCAGGCGCAGGTAAGCGTCGTGCGTGTCGGTGGGCGCATCGGCCAGGCTTTTGATCTCGGTGCGAACCGCCACCACGGTGGCGTTGCGCACGCTGCAGGCGACCAAGGCCTGGGCCACGTCTGCGCCCAAAGCGGCGACGGCTTCGGCCTGGGTCAGGCGGGTGCTGCCGCTGGCGGTCACGTCGGCAGCCAGTTCGGGGGCCGGGAACCAGGTGTCCAGCACGGTGCCGTCAGCGGCAATGGTGGCCAGGCCTGTGGCGCGTGCGCCGGTGGTTTGGAGTGTGCTCATGTTTTGGTTCCGAAAAAATGGCCCGCCAAGTGTGTGGGCCGTTGCGTCAAGGGTAGCCAGATTATCGCGGAAGGCGGCATGTCACAAATTATTCATGGGCCTTACATAGACTGGACAATTTTGTAACCTTCACGATTTTCGGCGCAGGTGCTGGCACCCACCACCACGCACAACGCAGACGCTTCCAAAACCATGCCTGCTCGACTTTTCACCAACGCTGCTGCCATGTTGTCCGCCAGAACCTCGACAGGATTCCCAGACAGTTCCAGGGGGCTTTGGCCGCTGTTGGGCATGCTTTTGTTGGCCAGCTTGCTGGGCGCCTGCATGCCGCGCCAATTGCTGGTGAACAGTGCCGCCGATGCACTGACGGCACAAGGCCAAGCGGCTGAAGAAGACATGGGTTTGGCCCGTGAGGCCAGTGCTTTTTATCTCAAATTGTCTGAATCCTTGTTGAAACAGTCGCCCGGTCATTTGCCCTTGGCCGAGTCGGTGGCTTCGGGCTTCGCGCAATATGCCTACGCCTTTGTGGGTTTCGAAGCCGAGCGTTTGGTCAGCACCGATGCCAAGGCCGCGCACCTGCTCAACCAGCGCGCGCAGCGCATGTATTGGCGTGCACACCGCCACGCCATGGCCGCGTTGAACCAGACAAGCCCCGGATTTTCTGCTGCCCTGGCGCAGCCACAAGCCTCGCGCTGGCCTGTGCTGAGACCCGATCAAGTGGGCGTGGCCTATTGGGCCGCGGCTTCCTGGGGGGCTTACATTTCGCTGTCCAAAGACGATCCCGATGCGGTGGCCGATTTGCCCTTGGTCGGTCGCTTGGCCGAACTGGCGTGGCGCACCTCACCTGACCACGGCCAAGGCGCCCTGGCCAGTTTGATGGGTAACATCGAGGCTGCACGCCCCGGAGGCTCTGCCGCCAAAGCGGCAGCGTTTTTTGACCAAGCCATTGCGGTCAGTGGGGGTCAAAATGCTGGGCCTTTTGTGGCCAAGGCCGAGGCGATTGCCCAAGCAGCGGGCGATCGGCCAGCCTTTGAAGTTTTGTTGCAGAAGGCGCTGTCCGTGAGCGCCAAGCACACCGACTTGTCGAGTCAAATCATGCGCCAGCGTGCGCAGTGGTTGCTCGACAACGCAGATGATCTTTTTTAATGGGTCTGAAAATGGTTTTGACATTTGCAAAGTGGTGGCCAAAAGGGCTGAGTGCGGCGTTGGTGGTGTTGGGCATGTCGTTGGTGCCCACCACGCAGGCACATGCCCAGCAGCTGCGCATCGGTTCTTTGGTGCCCAAAAATTCACTCTATCACCGCCAGTTGCTGGAAGTGGCCGAGAGCTGGCGAACAGCGCAGGGTGCGGGCGCAAAGTTTTTGGTGTACCCCGATGGCTCCCAAGGGGGCGAGGCCGAAATGGCGCGACGCATGCGCATCGGTCAACTCCAAGGCGCGTTGTTGTCGGTGGTGGGTTTGCGCGAAATCGAGCCCTCGATCGCGGCATTGCAATCCATGCCCCTTTTGTTTCGCAATTGGGAAGAACTCGACTACGTGCGCGAGAAAATGCGCCCGGCCATGGAAAAGAAGTTCCTGGACAAAGGCTTTGTGGTGCTGGCTTGGGGCGATGCGGGTTGGGTGCGTTTCTTTTCCAAAGAAGCTGCGCTGCGGCCCGATGACTACAAGCGCATGAAATTTTTTGCTTGGGGCTCGGAGCCCGATCAGCAAAACATCATGAAAAGCTTGGGCTACACGCCCGTGCCGCTGGAGACCACCGACATCTTGCCCGCCATACAGACCGGCATGATCAATGTGGTGCCGTCCACGCCCTACTTTGCCTTGGCCACCCAGGTCTACAACACCGCGCCCCACATGCTGGACATCAACTGGGCACCGATTGTGGGGGCCTTGGTCGTGACCCGCAAAGCGTGGGACGGCATGTTGCCCGATGTCCAAACCGCGGTGCGTACAGCCAGCGACAAAGCGGGTGCGCAAATTCGGACCAAAGCACGTCAAGAGGTCGAAGAGGCGGTGGACGCGATGAAAAAACGAGGCCTCACGGTCAACAAACCCAATGCAGCGCAAATGAAAGAGTGGAACGATTTGGCCGAAAAGCTGTACCCGCGCATTCGCGGCACCATGGTGCCCACCGAAACTTTTGATGAAGTCATGGCCCACCTGAAAACCTACCGTGCAGGCCAAGCCAAGTGAGTCTCACTTCAGAGAGCCTGCCTGAAACGCCACGCCAAAGCACTTGGGCGATTGACGAATGGCTGTCGTCGGCAGCGCTGGCGCTGATGGTGCTGATCCCGGTCATTGAAATCGCCATGCGCCCTTGGATGGGCCGAGGCATCGAAAACGCCTCTGTCTTGGTGCAGCACCTGGGTTTGGTGCTGACGATGTGGGGTGCATTGGCAGCCGAGCGGCATGGCCACCTGACCACGATGGGCGGCGGCTTGCGCCGAAACGGCGAGCAGCCAAGTAGCGGGGTCAATCCCTGGCCGCAGCGCTTGGCCCACGGCTTGGCCGCCTTGGTTTGCGGCATGTTGGCCATGAGCAGCTGGCGCTTGGTGGACAGTGAGCGTGAGGCCGCGCAAGTGCTGGCCTACGGCATACCGGTTTGGTGGGTCCAGGCCAGCATGCCTTTGGGCTTTGCTTTGCTGGGGGTCAAGCTGGGTGCGCGCTGTGCTTTTTTTGCGCGTGCATGGTCGGGTCAGTGGTTGACCGGTTTGGCGCTGGCCCTGTGCGGCGCCGCTTTGGTCGCGCAATTTGACGGCACGGCCTTTTCTGCGTGGCCCGCGTTCATGCTTTTGTGCGTCGCTTTGTTCGCCGGTGCGCCGATTTTTGCGGTGCTGGGGGGTTTTGCGTTGGCTTTGTTTTGGCAAGACGGCATGCCTTTGGCGTCGGTGTCCTTGTCGCACTACCAAATCACGGTGAACCCATCCTTGCCTGCGCTGCCCTTGTTTACTTTGGCGGGCTTGGTGTTTGCGCGCACGGGGGCTGCGCAGCGATTGGGCACTTTGTTTGTGGCTTTGTTGGGGCACGGCGCCAAAGGCACGGTGCTGGCGACCGCATTGTTGTGCTCTTGTTTCACAGCGTTTACCGGTGGCAGCGGGGTGACCATCTTGGCTTTGGGAGGCTTGTTGTTGCCTTTGTTGCTCAAGGTGGGTTACCCCGAAAATCGGGGCATCAGTTTGGTCACCAGTGCCAGTGCTTTGGGTGTTCTGTTGGCGCCGTCTGTGCCGCTCATCATGTACGCCATCATTGCCCGCGTGCCCATCAACACCATGTTTTTGGCGGGCCTGTTGCCGGCGTTGGTCATGGTGGCTTTTTTACTGGTGTTTGGCGGGTACTTGCGCCGATCCCGTGGTGATTCGCCTTCAGACGTGGCCCCAAATCCGGCCCCGCCCCTGACGCCGCGGCCCCTGCTTTGGCCCTCTGTTTGGGCCGCCAAATGGGAAATCTTGGCCCCCGTGGTGGCCATCGGTTCCTTGGTCAGCGGCTTGGCCACGCCCACCGAAAGCGCGGCCGTCACGGCGCTCTATGCCATCTTGACCCAAGCTTGGGGACACCGCGAATTGGGTTGGCGCTTGTTGTTCAAATGCCTGAGCGAATCGGCCCAGATCATAGGTGGTGTGTTGTTGATTTTGGGCATGGCTTTGGCATTGACCAATTTCTTGATCGACGCGGGCATCCCGGATGCGGCCATTGAAGCGGTGCAAGGCGCCATTCCGGACAAATTTTTGTTCTTGTTGGCTTTGACGGTGTTTCTGCTGCTGGCCGGTGCGCTCATGGAAATATATGCGGCCATCGTGGTCTTGGTGCCCTTGCTGTTGCCGGTGGCCATGAGCTATGGCATTGACCCGGTTCACTTTGGCATCATTTTCCTGGCCGCCATGGAGATGGGCTTTTTGTGCCCACCGGCAGGCATGAACATTTATTTCTCATCGGCCATGTTCAAAAAGCCGGTGAGTGAAGTGGCCGTGGCGGTGTTGCCCGCTTTGTTCGCGATCTTTTTGGGCACACTGGCCATCGCGTCAGTGCCATGGCTTGCTACGGGTTTGCCAAGGCTGCTTGGCGCGTCTGCGTGACGGTTCAATCAAGCCGGTGATTTTTTGGGCTGCGGTGTGCACGCCTGGCACACAAATGTGCGTTGGTTCAAAAAGCGGGTGAACGAACCCAGTGCGCGCGGCTTGTGCAGACCACAACGGTAGCAACTCATGGTGCCCATGTTGGCCGAATCCTTGAAAGGCGAGCCGCCGCCTTTGAAGGTGTAGCGCAGGCCATCGGAAGCCATGATGGAGTCGGCTTCAAGTTTGAGTGCTTTGGTCATGGTGTGATGCCCGTGTTGTGAAAAAGAATGGCGAGGGGTTGAGTCAAGTCAGAGCATTGCCAATTCAGGTGCGGTGGCCAGCCACAATGCATCAATGTCTCGCAACTTCTGTCGGTCAAACTTTTCGTGTTCTTCCCAATAGCGCCCAGATGCGACCCAGTAGCCCAAATCGGCCTCGGCGCGCAAGGCGGTTTGAACAGCCGACGGCTCTTGAACCTCAAAACTCGGGCGTTCGGTCATGATTTCAAGGGCCGAAAAAGCCAAGCGCGGAAAGCAAAGTCTGGAGTTTTCAAGTTCCGACAGATTGACCACGGCACAGCCGGTTTGACTGGCCAAGGCTTGTAGACGCAGAGATTTGGCTTCGAGACTTTGCAAGGTGACATCGGATCTGAGAGGGTCGGCCGAGCCCGCGCCATAAAAATGGGTCGACTGTCCGGGCTTGGCTTCGTAGACCATGTCGCAGCCGATGTAGGCGATGACATCGGGTTTCAGTGCGCCAAGAGCCCAATAGCCAGCAGTGAAAGACATGGTGCCGCCTGCATACACGAAGCCGCCAAATTCATTTTGAACCGGTACAAAGTCTTCGGCTGTGACAATCCGTTTGCCGTTCATGTCCTTTGCACTGGGGTGCCTGTCGATAGGAAAGTCTTCAGGGTAAATCAAGCAATTCCAGGACGGACAGGCTTTCCAGGCGTTGTTGATCACCACGGTATGGGAAAAACAAGAAGTGTCCCAATGGGCGGTTTTCACCGCATCGGGTGCGCTCCCAACGATCAGTACTTTGTTCAATGCCGTGCTCATGAAGGATATGAAATGCCACTGACCCGAGATGCTGAGCGCCGATGATGTCACCTTGATGAACTTAAAAAAAGGGCCGCTTTGCGGGCTAAAAAAATGTTTCATGGATGCCTGTGCCCGGCGCCCTGTCACTTTCTGCCAATCCCTTTGAGTCTTGCAGCGATTGCAGCCGACCCGCCAGCGCGGTGCAATCACCCCATGGCGACGGCCGCAACCAGGCCGCGCCGATGGAGACACAAGCATGTACCTCACCGCTGGTTTGCACCGCTCGATGCAAAGGCACCCCGACAAGATCGCCACCGTCACAGGCCACCGCCGCCAGACCTACCGGCAGCTGGTGGACCGGGTGGCCCGCACAGCGTCAGCCTTGCGTGCGCTGGGTCTGCAGCCGGGCGAGCGCTTGTCTGTGCTGTCCCTCAACAGCGACCGCATGATCGAGTTGCTGCTGGCCGGAGCTTGGGCCGGGCTGGTCATCAACCCCATCAACACGCGTTGGACGCCGGCCGAAGTGGCCTACGCGCTGAACGACTGCGGTGCCAGTGCGCTGGCGGTTGACGACGGCCTGATGGCCACCGCACAGACCCTGACCGACGCCCTGCCGGCCCTGCGGCTGCGGATGTACATGGGCGAAAACCAGGTGCCCGCAGGCTATCTGCCGCTGGAGGCGCAACTGGCTGCAGCCGTGCCCATGGACGATGTGCGCAGCGCGCCCGACACGCTGGCCGCCATTGTTTACACCGGCGGCACCACCGGATTCCCCAAGGGCGTGATGCTCTCGCACGGCAACCTTTGGGCCGCACTGGTCGGGCGCATGGCCGAGGTGTCCAGCCCGCCGCATTACGTCACCTTGTTGACCTCGCCCATGTTCCATGTGGCCGGGCTGGGCCGCATGCTGGGCCAGACGGTGGTGGGCGGCACCTGCGTCACCATCCCCGCGTTTGCGCCCCAGCCAGTGGTCGAGATCATGGCCCGCGAAGGCGTGAACGATCTGGTCATCGTGCCCAGCATGCTGCAAATGCTGCTCGACACCCCCGGCTTTGACCCGCAAGGCCTGCCCCGGCTCGAACGCATCCTGTG
>JBIKRC010000078.1:0-7761 GCA_044349375.1 Limnohabitans sp. | reverse complement strand
AAAAGCATCTTGATGATCTCAACCGGCGCCGGCACCCCCAACGACGCCAAGCTGGGCCCAGGCTCAGGCGTTTGTCAATTCTGAAAGCGCCAAAAACCCCGTGGCTAAGGTGTGCCTCTGTGGAAACACTCCTTGTCAACCCTCATAGGGCAGATAAGCCAACCCTGTCTGCGCCAAACCCACCAGATCAATGTTGCTGCGGTTGATGTCTGTGTTGGCAGCCATCACCCCAAGGCTGCCCACCGAGTGCTTCCCCGAATCGAGCAGACTGACAAAGTCTTGCCTGACCTCTGCCGACGGCGCCTGCCCCACCACCTGGGTGTAAAGCAAGTTGACCACTTGGTCGTGGCTGGCATAGCGGCCCAGCTTTTCATCCATCGCCAGTTGCATCAGCGATTCAGCCGAGTAGCCGTATTCATCCATGAAAAGCAGACCGATGCCCACAAACTCAAGCTGGCGCACCGACTCTGCACCAAACACCGCCCCCAGTGTTTTGGCCACCGTGCCGGCATGGCCATCAAGGTCGAGCGCCAACGCGCTGTCGCTGAACACCAAGCGCTCCACCGCCTGCACCCGGTCCACGCCCTCTTGGCCCAGCGTGTCTTGCACCTCCCAGCCCGTGGTCGTGGCCAAAACCTGGTATTGATCGCGTGCCTGTTCCCAAACAACGATGTCAAGCCCACGGCCACCCTGGATCTGGTTGTCCAGTGCGTTGGTCACGATGACATCGTCAAATTCAGTGCCCTGCACATTTTCGTAATCGCCCAACAACCACGTCAAACTTGTCGGGACAGCCCGATCCAAATCGCTGTTGGGCAAAGCCAGGCCAACGCGCGTGTCCATTGAAGTGGTCAGCGCCACATTGGGCAGATAAATCGTCCACCCGCCCGGCTGCGCCTGCACATTCAGCGTGTCTGTGCCCGAGGCATCCCACAAGGTGCTGTAAAAACTGTTGGCTCGCAGGGTGTGCACCGTGTTGCCCGCAAAGGTTGAGAGGTTGGGGCCATACAAATACTGCAAGGCCAGTGCATCCAGCACCATGGGCGTGGCGGGGTCCCATTGCACCAAGTTGGCAAATGCCTCGTCGTTGTAAGACATGATGGTGGCCAAATCCACGTCCAGGGCTCCAAAGCCGATTTCTTTCAACGTGGGCCGTCCGGTGCCCCCACCATCGTGCGGGTGCTTCAGCCCCAGCGAATGGCCCAACTCGTGCAATATCAAAAACCAGCCTGCAGAGCCCGGATCGTAAGAAGGCAAGGTATTGGCTGCGCTTTTGATGTTCAGGTACACATCGCCTGCAGCGCCCGCGTAGGGGCTTTGGGCATAAAGTGGCGCTGGAAAAAACGCACGGGCCCATTGATTGGTTGAGCTGAAAAATGCCCCTTTGCCGTCTACCGACAAGTTGATTTCGCTGCCTGCTCGGGCCGCCTGGCCCGGATCGGCAAACTCCCCCAAATCATTGAACTTCACATTGGCCAGTTGACTGAACGTGCCCAAAGCCGCCTTGAGGTTAGCGGCCACCTCCACCGAGTCGATCCAATACTCGCCAGCAAAACCCTTCGAGATAGAAAAGTCAATCACCCGGCTGCCATCGAGCGCCCACTTGTAGCCCGTGGTCATCGCATCCATCAGCTCATCGCCCGACAGGCCGTGGGTGCTGGGCGTGGGGTTGCCCCTGTTGGGGCTGACCACCCCATTGCTGCCCGTGCTGGCGGCACTACCAGAAATGGCGGTGTCTTTGTCCTCATAAAGATTCAGGCTGTAATAGGTGAAGTAGTTGCCCTGCTGCCAACTGGCATCCACGTAATAAGTGCCGCTGTACGGGGCCACCCAGCTGAAGATCACATCTTGCTCGTAACTGCCCGCCGATCCCGGCAGGTCGACCGACCCACCGTCGTCGCCCTCTTGGTTGGCCACCATCGTGTTGCCGCTGAAGTCATAAATGCGCAACAAGAAGGGATCGTAATAGCTGAGGGAAAACAGGTCGTACGTGGCGCCTGCCGTGGCCGTGAACTTGTAAACCGAATGCAGCAACGCGCCCGAGTTGGTGCCGTACACACTGGCCACACGGTCCCAGCCTGTGCTTGTGGAAGAGTAGGCCCCAAAGCTCAGCGTCCTGGCTTTCGCCATTTGGCTGAGCGTCAAATCGGGCAGATGGTCCAGGGTGGCGTAGGTGGTCACGCTCATAGCATACAGCTTAGGCGTGTCTTGCCCACACCGCACCAGGTGCGAGCGCTCAAGTTGAGCCCCCAACCCGAGTCCGTCAGGATTTCCAAGCCACCAAAGTCACGCCGCCCACAATCAACAAAACCCCGCCCAACTGCAGCCAAGACACCGACTCCTGAAACACCCAGCGCGCAGCCAGCAAGCTGAATACAAACTGCAAAGCCATGAACACCGGCACCGCTTGGCCAAACGCATGAACCGACAAGATCCGAATCGTCAACACAAACGCCGCTGCATACGCCAACAAGCTCAAGCCCAACCAAGCCAAGCTGTGCCATGACACAGACCAGACCGGCGCCTGCCAGGCCATGCCACGCTCGGCCAAACGCATCAGCACCAAGGCGGTGCAATTGAGCGCCGCCGCCAAGGCCACCCACACCCACGCGGTCATGGCTGCCCCCCGCTTGGCATGTCTTCAATGGCCACGAAATCTCCACCTGCTTTTTCAATGCGCACGCCAGGCCCCATCAGCTGCTGCAGCTTGTAGGCATACGGAAAAAAGTGAATGTGCAAATCAAAGGTATAGCGGTACTCGCGCTGGCAAGGAATCACCACGATCAAACGCTGCCTGCAGACCCGTCGAACCTCTGACAAAGCACGCCCAATATCGGACACATGCTCCAGCGTATGTGCGCACACCACGGTGTCAAAACTCTTGTCCGCAAAGGGCAACTTCGTCACATCGGCCACACAAAAAGCAGGGTTGGCAGCGCCCTCTGTGATGGCTGGCGGCATGATGTCTGCGCCCGTGACCTGCAAACCACGCTGCGCCATTTGCTGCGACAGCCACCCGCTGCCGCACGCCATATCGAGCACGCTGTGGCCTTGCACAGCCGACAGCACCGACGCAATGGACTCTCGGTTCAAATCGGTCGAACGCCGAATGAAAGTGTCTGCCAATAAACTGTAATAGGCTTGGATCTCTTGCTCACTCAACTGCGGCAAACGCTCCTTGAAAGACAAATAGTGGTGAGCCTTGGGTCCCAAGGCCAAGCGAAACAAGGGGGCCATGAACCAACGGCTGTCGCGCAGCACTGGCGGCAGGCATTGATCCAAAAGAAAATGGACCATCAAAGTGAAATTTCGGTTCATGGGTATTCGCTTTAGCGTTGGCCGCCAGTCGGGCGGCTCGAAGTCAAGTCCATGGTGCGCACCTCAGAAAACCACCACACATCATCGCGGTGGGCCAACACTCGGTACGGCTCGGCATCGCGCGGGCGCACCAGCCGCTGATGGAACTGCCCCGTGCCAATCGTCATGGCGCGGTCCGGAAACTCAACCCCCAACTGCCAGCCTTCAGGGGCCTGCAAGTGCCACTGCAAAACGCCATCCACAAACCGCGGGGCCTGCTTCACCACCACAGGTGAGGCCGCTTGCGCTGGCCACAGCCGACAGCGCGCGGGCAAATCTTTGGGGTCACTGCGGCGGCCCTGCGCATCCAGCACCCACAGCGCCTGCCCCTGCTGCCAGCGCTCCAGGGCCAACCCACAGTTTTGGGTGATGGTGATGTTATGGCTTTGCTGCACACGCATCACCCGCATCAAGCCCCCTTGCTGGTAAGCCATATCGGTCAGCACCGTCAAAGCCCCCTGAGGCTGGGCCGCCAGAATCTGGCGCGTCACGCTCAGGGGGCCAGACTGGGCCAACTGCTGCGCATGCGCCGACCACGACGCCTGCGCCATAGCCACCGACACCAGCGACAAAGCCCCCAACAACCATTTTTTCTGGCGCTCAGCCCAGGGCTTGTGGTGCAGCACCAGCACCACCGCGCACACCAAAGCCAAATTGAACGCAAAAAACAAACGGTCGGCGTGCTGCGCCGGCTCGCGCAAGGCGTGTGGTGCCGCCAAAGCCGGCAACACCCACACCCCTGCTGCTGCTGCATAGGCCAGCATGCGCCCGGGGCTGCGCCACAGCGCCCACGCCACCATCGCCAGCAACACCGCATGTTGCTTTGCATACCAATCCACAAACCGCAGCAGCGTGGCCGCATCCAGCTGCGCCAAATCGGCCAACAACCCCACATCCGCGCGCCCCTGCAGCGACATGCCCAGCGACATGCTCAACACATGCCAGCGCAGCCCCGCATAAACCAAACAGGCCAAGGCCAAAGCAACCGCCCGACCACGCTGACCGCGCCAAACACACCACACCCAAAGCGCAGGCACGGCCAGCACATAGACCTCTTTGCTCAACAACGCCCCCAAGGCCAACACACCGGCACCGGCCCACAGCCACGGCCCATCGCGCTGGGCTGGGCGCTGCAACAGCAGCAGCAAACCCAGGCAAAACACCCCCCCCAGCACATAGTGCACGGTGTAAAACCGCGACAACATGGGCCAAAAACTGCCCACCCCGATCGACAGCAACAACACCATTGCCCCCGCCGACGACTGCCCCGTCTGCCGCTGGCACCACACGGCGGCCATGGCCATGCAAGCCCCCATCAGCAGCAACTGCGTCACCACAAAAGACAACGGCTCCAAACCAAACGCGGCCAACAAAAACCCATACACCGTCAACACAACGGGGGTGTAATGCGCCACCGACAGCTGTTGGTAGACCTCCGGGTCAAGGTAAACACGCCACGCGGGTGCATCCACTGCCAGCTGCAAAATGTGCCCGTCGTCATCTGAAAACATGCCCTGGCGCAAAAACACAAACGCCACGGCCACCCCCAGCGCACTGAGCAGCCACCACAACGTCGGCCCGCGCGCCCAAGACTTAAGCAACGTCATCGGCTGGGCCAGCTTGTGGGCCACGCTGCAACTGACGCACCAGGTATATGGGCCGTTTTTTGGTTTCTTTGTAGGTGTTGCCGATGTACTGGCCCAACACCCCGATGCCGATCAGCTGCACCCCACCCAGAAACAACACCGCCGTCAAGATCGACGCATAACCGGGCACCGCCACCCCAAACCACAGCGTGCTGACAATGATCCAGGCCGCATAAAACAAGGACAGCGCAGCCACGCACAAGCCAAAACCCAGCCACACCGACAAGGGCCAGGTGCTGAAACCCACAATGCCATCGACGGCAAGGCCAAACAGCTTGCGCGCATTGAAACGAGAATGCCCCGACAAACGCGGTGCCACATCAAAATCGATCGTCACCTGCCTGAAACCCACCCACGCATACAAGCCCTTCATGAAACGGGTGCGCTCTGGCAGCTGCCGCAAACTCAGCACCACCTTGCGGTCCATCAGCCTAAAATCACCCACATCGGCCGGAATGCGGCATTCGGCCAACAGGTTGTGCAGTCGGTAAAAGTGCAGAGTCAGCCAGCGCTGCAAGCGGCCGCTGTCATCGCGGGCGCGACGGCGGGCCAGCACCATGTCGGCGCCTTGCTCCCACAGCTGCAGCATTGCCACCATCAGCTCGGGCGGGTGTTGCAAGTCGGCATCCATCGGAATCACGGCATCGCCCTCGGCCAAGTCCAGCCCGGCGGTCAGGGCGTTTTCTTTACCAAAGTTGCGCGACAACTCCACCACTGTGAGCCACGGGTGGGCTTGCGCCTGTGTGAGCAACACGTCCAAGGTGTCGTCGGTGCTGCCATCGTCGATGCAGATCACCTCGTGCGCGTACTGCGGCAGCTGCTGCAGCACACGGTGCAAGCGCGCCAAAAATTCGGGCAGCCCCTGCGATTCGTTGAAGCAAGGCACAACGACCGTCAAAGATCGCCGCGTGACAGGCGAGGCCGCTGAAAGCATGGAGTGGGTCCGCTAAAAAATAAGCCCAAACGACCTAGGGTTCGGCCCATAAGCCTGTTACCGCTTCGTTAAGTTGTGCCCAAAACATAGACATGGGCAAAATTTGATTATAAACAGCCCCTCTGTCGGCCTGAGTGGCAAGACATAACGGCTAAAACCAGTCCAAGTTTTACGCCGTCCCTCAGTATCTCAGCGATAGCGCTGGTTGAGATTCTTGAACTGGGACAAGTCGCCCAGCACCAGACGAGCATCGCCCGTGGTTGTAACCACCCGTACAGGCATAGTACTGCTGTTCAACCCAAAATAGAGTTTCCCCGTGCCCAATGAACCCGCAAAGTTATGGCCCCAAGACAGCACTTCTCCGTTAGTGGTCAGTGCGTAACTGGCTGTTGGTGTCGCGGAAATGCTCACGATACCGCGCAATGCACCAGCATTGTCCATGTCCACAACGTAGAAAGGCATCAGGTCGCCCTCACGAGAATACGGACCTGCGCCCAGATAAGGCTCAGAGGCACTCGTCCCGCCCCAGCTCACGATGCTGCCATCGCCCATAAGGGCCAGGCTGTGATGCTGACCCGCGCTGATCGAGACAACGTTGTACAGATAGGTGTACCCGGATGGCGCTCTGACCAAGTCAGGACTCAAACCCACCGTGCTGAAACTACTGTATCCCCGACCCAACTGGCCATAGGTGTTGGAGCCCCAGGCAAAGACATAGCCACTGGTCGTCAAAGCAAGTGCATGCGCCTGCCCGGCTGCAACACTCACAACGTCCCTCAATGGTTGGCCAT
Organism: Limnohabitans sp.; assembly: GCA_044349375.1. Classification (GTDB taxonomy): domain Bacteria; phylum Pseudomonadota; class Gammaproteobacteria; order Burkholderiales; family Burkholderiaceae_C; genus Limnohabitans_A. Next base: position 1,033 of record JBIKRC010000078.1, on the reverse strand, counting down.
TCGGATCACTGGATACCCGTGTGGCCCAGAAGTAGTGGCTGCTCTGCGTGCCGTCCGAATTTTTCATCTTCAAGCCGTCGTTGGCCCCCCAGATGTAGACCTCTCCCGTTGCCGTCAGGGCCAATGTGAAATTGCTGCCAGCACTGATCTGAACCACATTGCGCAGTGGGACGCCAGGACTGGTCAACACCTGCTCTGGGTAAACGGCCGAAAGCAAGCCTGGCCCACGCCCGACCACCCGAGGATCTCCCCAGGCATAAACAAGACCGTCATCGCGCAATGCGGCTGCGTTTTTGTCACCCACCTGTACTTGCACCATGTTTTTGAGCTGCTGCCCTGTGCTGGCATTGCCCACATTGGCCGGGAGAATGTTCATGCCGGTCAGACGGCCCAGGGTGCTGCCATCGCCCCCCCAAGAGAGCACCTCACCCTGCTCATTCAAAGCCAGATTGGAAGCCGCACGCGTGCCTGAGCTGACAGAATACATGCTTGACATCAGCCCTTTGTCACTGAGCTTGCCCTGCAAAGGCTTGGCACTGTCAATGGCGGCGAAGGTGGTGTCCGATGTGAACTGGGCCAGTTTGTTGGCTTCCCCAGCACCCCAGAACCACGGGGTGCCTGAACTGTCCAGCACCTTGAAACCATTTTCGGACAAAGATGAGGACATCATGGCTTGTCGCTGCGGTACTCCCCTGATGGTCACATTGATGACGCCACCCTGGGGGGTGGTTGCCGTCAGGGCAGTGTTGCCCAGTCGCAGGGTCTTGGCCCACGCGCAATCAAATGCCACCAGCAAGACGTTTGTATCGGCAGACCGACAGGTCAAGGGACTGTTGGCACTTTGGCCCAAGCCAGTGTTCAGGGTGGCCGCAATCGGCGTTTGCACGTTCCAGGTCAGTGTGATGCTGTTCTGTGCTGCCGCACCACCGCCCGTGGCAGTACCGCCACCGCCCGCCACGGAACCACCACTGGCGACACCACCACCACCACCACCACCGCATGCGGTCAGCAATCCGGCTGCAACGAGCGTACA